>NZ_VOZT01000006.1:0-9432 GCF_013419625.1 Acinetobacter sp. YH12070
GGAGCTAAATTTAGCGGGTTCCAACGGAACTGACCATCATTTATTTCACTAATTTTACCAATACCCGGAAATGGTAAATGTGCAAATGCAACGAAGGTTTGCTCTTGAGCAAAACGTTTAAAAATTGCTAAACGAGTTTCACTGGCTTTGACCGGATCGACATCAAAATCAACAGATAACTTGGGTTGTTCAAACTGTAAATGATAGGAATGAACCACATCCCCGAGGATAGCAAAACTTTTAGCTTGCGACTTTAAGATAAAAGAATAATGCCCTGGTGTATGCCCAACACTCGGTAGTACTTCTAATCCATTAATCACAGAACCAACGCTAAAAGTCTTAAAACTCCGCATGGTCTGATAAGGCGCAATCGCAGCTTTAATTTTTGCAACGGTTGCTAAATAACCGTCACGTTTTTCGGCAGCTAAAGTGTCAACGGTGTTTTCACTTAACCAATACTGACTTTCTTGTTCATTGACGTAAACCGTTGCATTTGGAAACACGGCCTTGCCTTGTTTCGCAATGCCACATGCATGATCTGGATGTAAATGGGTTAAGAATACACTGCGTACACGATTAAGCTTATAGCCAGCTGCTTCAATATTTTGTGCAATAGAACCTAAGTTCGGACCAAAACAACTGGCTGCACCACTATCGACAAGACTGATGCCGCCTTGTCCATCATCAAGCAGGTAGGCATTGACACTGGTTTGTATGCCTTTGCTCTGATCAACCGCAAGCTTTTGAAATAAGGCACTGACTTCTTCTGGAGTTAAGTTTTGTTTAAACAAATCAGGACTTAATTCGAGTGTCCCATCTTTTAAAGCAATGACTTTATACGCACCCACTTGGAAAGAATAAAATCCCACGGGCTGAGTCACATTCGTTTTGATTTCCGTTTGAATAAATGCCGGCTCTGCACTGACAAACTGGCTGGTTAAAAGTGTTGCTGCAAGCACAGCAAAACTAAAGTTTTTCATTGTTGACCTATATCACTTTTATTATTTCATGCAATGAAGCAAAGGCTTCAAAATTAAAAAATTTAAACGCCTGTATTGTGCCTGAAATTCAGGCAAATTTTAAGTCCAATACATGATAAACATAGCACTAACTTGATACAGACTTATGTAAATCATCCTAAACGTTTAGGCCTCATAAAATAAAAACTGAATGCAAGAAAACTTTAAGCTTGGCATGCTATATTTTCGCCAGTTTTTAAATCTATACGTCTGTACAGTACTATGAGTGAAATTTCCCCGTTTAAAGGTAAATCTGGACTTAAACGAATTTTAAATGCAACGCAATATTCCCTCGATGGATTCAAAGCTGCTTATCAAAATGAAGCAGCATTTCGACAAATTGTCTGGATGAATATGGTGCTTATTCCCACCAGTTGTTTTCTCGATGTCAGTCGTGCTGAACATGCGCTTATGGTGGTGGTGTGTTTATTTGCCTTGATTGTTGAGTTATTCAATTCTGCCATTGAAGCCGTTGTCGACCGGGTATCTTTAGACAAGCATCCACTTTCTAAAATTGCCAAAGATATGGGAAGTGCAGCTCAATTTGTCGCTTTAGCAATTATTTTTTTTACTTGGTTAATTATCCTTTTGCCTTAAATAAAGGCTGTCTCACTCTATTTGCAGGGTTATGCCCTGCTTTTTTATATCGACACACTTTAATAAATGGATTTAAGAAGATTTTAAAGCCATAAAAAAACCCAGCTTTCGCTGGGCTTTTTTTCGAATCAGTTCAATGCTTAGTGAGCAGCGAATTGGTTCATTGTGTTTTTCGCATCGTCACCCGCTTTAAGCGCGTTGTCACCAGCGAAGATTTCTTTGTGGTCGTCACCGATGTCAGAACCAGCCATTGCTTGGTGTTTAACACAAGAAATCGTACCGCGGATTTCTTTACGTTGAACGCCAGCTACATAAGCAAGCATACCTTGGTCGCCGAAGTAACCTTGAGCAAGCTCGTGAGTAGAAAGAGCAGCTGTATGGTAAGTCGGAAGTGTGATCAAGTGATGGAACACGCCCGCTTCACGAGAAGCATCAGCTTGGAACGTACGAACTTTTTCGTCAGCTTCAGCAGCTAATTCAGAGTTATCGTATTCAGCGCTCATTAGTTTAGCACGGTCGTAAGCAGAAACGTCTTTACCTTCAGCAACCCAACGGTCGTAAGCTTGTTGACGGAAGTTTAAAGTCCAGTTGAATGAAGGCGAGTTGTTATAAACAAGTTTCGCATTTGGAACTGTTTCTTTAACACGGTTAACCATGTGAGCGATTTCTTCAACGTTTGGAGTCGCAGTTTCGATCCAAAGAAGGTCAGCACCATTTTGAAGGCTAGATACACAGTCAAGTACAACGCGGTCAATTTGCGTGTCTGGACGGAACTGGTACAAGCCAGAAGCAAGACGTTTTGGACGGTGAAGTTTACCGTTACGCTTGATTAGGATTTCGTCTTCTTGAGCTTCTGAAATGTCAATTTCAGTTGTGTCTAAGTAGCTGATGTATTGAGAAGCGATGTCGCCTGGCTCTTTAACCACTGGGATTTTTTGAGTCAAGTCAGCGCCTTCAGAGTCAGTACGAGCAACGATGATACCGTCATCAAGACCCATTTCTAAGAATGCATAGCGAAGAGCGTGGATTTTCGCGATGAAGTCTTCGTGTGGAACTGTAACTTTACCAGCTTGGTGACCACATTGTTTAGCGTCAGATACTTGGTTTTCGATTTGAAGTGCACAAGCACCCGCTTCGATCATTTTCTTAGCTAGTAAGTAAGTCGCTTCTTCGTTACCGAAACCAGCGTCGATGTCCGCAATAATTGGCACAACGTGAGTTTGGAAACCGTCGATTTGAGCAGTGATTTCAGCAGCTTTAGCAGTATCACCAGCTTCGTTTGCTTTTTTAAGCGCACGGAACAAGTCGTTTAATTCTTTCGCGTCAGCTTGGCGAAGGAAAGTGTAGATTTCTTCGATCAATGCAGGAACTGAAGTTTTTTCGTGCATAGATTGGTCAGGAAGTGGACCGAATTCTGAACGAAGAGCTGCAACCATCCAACCAGAAAGGTAGATATAACGACGTTCAGTTGTACCGAAGTATTTTTTGTTCGCAATCATTTTTTGTTGTGCGATAAAACCGTGCCAGCAACCTAATGATTGAGTGTATTTGCTAGAATCAGCATCATAAGCAGCCATATCACGACGCATAATAGCAGCTGTATATTTCGCAATGTCTAAACCAGTTTTGAAACGGTTTTGCATTTGCATACGTGCAGCATCTTCTGGGCTAATATCGCGCCAAGTGCTTCCGAATTTTGCTTTTAATTCACGGATTGCATCAATCGCTGTTAAGTATGTAGACATGATATGTTCCTGTAATAATATTAGGATTTTTCTGCAACGTAAGGCTAAAATCATACCCTCGAATGATTGTTCAGATTTAGAACACTTCGTTGCGATAGACACAGAGTAGATTGACTAAAAAAATTAATCCAATATTCTGCATTAATTTTCAGTATTTATTTAAAAAATATGTAGATTAAAGTCGTATTATAATAATTAACCAACATTTATAAGTATTTGTATTTAAATACTTTTATTAAAATATTTTGCTAATTTTTTTGTCTATTTTTCAAACATTTTGATGAATTATTCTTCATTAGACTTAAGTCGACTGAGCATTCACTTTAAAAAAAAACAGCATTTTTTACGCCATTTTTGCCCAAATTCACCAAGCTAAATACTTGGTTATTCTGTCTTCAAATGATCATGTAAATGAGATATTTCATCTAATTTTTTTGTTTTATGAACATCACATCGCATAAACAAAATTGCTCCGTATTTTTATTTCACTCACTTAAAAATATCGGTCTAAACAGATAATAAGTATTTAAGAAATATGTGCTGGCACTTCAGCAAATTTGTCTTAAAACTGCCGAATTTTAGTACAAAAGTACACGTCATTTTTTCATCCATTTTTTACACAAGCCTTAGTAGTTATGGCATAATCAGATAAATTTCATGATTTTATTGTCGGTATTTATTTTATGAATCTGGAGCGGGTCGATCTCAATCTATTAATTTATCTTGATGTACTTCTTCGTGAAAAAAATGTGACTCGTGCTGCCGAGCAACTGGGTGTAACTCAGCCTGCGATGAGTAATATTTTACGTCGTTTACGCAACTTATTTAATGATCCACTTCTTATTCGTTCTTCAGAAGGTATGACACCTACAGAACGTGCGCTTGAATTACAGCCACGTATCCGTGATGCTCTCTCTGACCTTTCGATGATTTTGGAACCTCGTACCGAGTTCCGACCTTACACTTCAAATCGTGTCTTCCGCATCATGACGTCAGATTATGCTGAAGCAACACTAGTGCCGCGCCTAGTAAAAGCTTTGCGCTCAGAAGCACCCAATGTGGTTCTGGATTTTTTAACACCAAGTGATGTGTCTTATCGAGATATGGAACAAGGTAAAGTCGACTTGGCGATTAACCGCTTTAATGAAATTCCGCAAAGTTTCCACCAAGTTTTGGTCTGGCGTGACAGTTTTTCATGCCTTTTAAATGCCAAGCACCCTGCTGCAAATAATTTAAACCTGAAAAGCTATCTAGATGCACAACACATTTGGGTATCTAAAACAGGTATGGGTGTCGGTTTTGGTGTCAATCCTGAAAAACAAGCGGGTCTAGGTTGGATTGATCAAGCCTTAGAACGTATTGGCCAAAAACGTAAAATTTCAGTTTTCACCCGTCATTATCAAATGCCAGGCTTATTGGCCTCGAATGTTGACTTGGTTGCGACTCTGCCAAGCCGTATTGCTCGCCTTCAAGCCAAAAGTCAAAACCTGTTACTTCGCGATCCACCATTCTATATTCCTGAATTTGAATTAAAAATGGCGTGGTGTCCTTTACTTCATCATCACCCTGCTCATCGCTGGTTGCGTCAACTTATTTTGTATGTTGCACGTCAAATGATTGAAGAAGAAAACCGCGAATACTTAATGAATAACTCTCAGTTTTCACAGTATCAGTAATTAACTCTTTAATTCCTTATTAATTCAAACGTATACTGTCACTATATAGGTAGTAGTTAAGACTACTACCTTGCCCATTTTTGTGTTAGAAATACAGAAAAATAGAATGAATCACAAACAGGTGTATTCGTGAGCCTTTTCCAAAATATTGTCATTATTATTCTCCTGATCGTCGGTGCGGGTTTTCTATCCTTAACAGAAATTGCCCTTGCGGGTGCACGAAAAGTAAAGCTTAAAATTTTGGCTGAATCTGGAGATTCACGTGCACAACGTGTGCTTGACTTACAAGCCAACTCAGCAGACTTTTTCGCCGCATCACAAATTGGCTTAAATGCCGTGGCAATTCTTGGCGGTATTTTGGGTGAAGGTGCATTTCGTCCTTATTTCATAACCTTAGTGACCCGTTTTTATCAGGGCCCGTGGACTGAAACTATCGGTTTCACCCTGTCGTTTACTTTAGTCACCTCCTTATTCATTCTATTTGCTGATTTGATGCCAAAACGTTTGGCGATGATCGCACCTGAAAAAATTGCCGTTGCTGTTGTTGACCCGATTCAAATCTTTATTAAAGTGTGTAAGCCAATGGCGTGGGTGATTAATGCCATTGCCAATTTGTTGTTTCGTTTATTCAAAGTGAACACAACACGTGATGACAATATTACCTTTGACGATATTTCAGCCGTGATGGATGCCGGTGCTCAAGCTGGTGTACTACAAAAGCAAGAACACCACTTTATTGAAAACGTATTTGAGCTGGAAGAACGTAACGTCCCTTCAAGTATGACTACACGTGAAAACGTGGTGTACTTTACCCTAAAAGAATCAGAAGCCAGTATTCGTCAAAAACTCGCTGAATTTCCATATTCGAAGTTTTTGGTCTGTAGTGAAAATATTGATGACGTCATTGGCTATGTAGATGCCAAAGATATTTTGGTTCGTATCCTCAACAATCAGTCACTTCTACAGCTCAATGAAAATACTATTCGTAATGTCCTCACGATTCCAGATACATTAACACTGTCTGAATTACTCGATCGCTTTCGTTCAACCAAAGAAAAATTTGCCGTAGTAATTAACGAATACGCGTTGGTTGTCGGCGTTATTACCCTCTCCGACATTATGATTACCGTGATGGGCGACTGGGTAACACCGATTGAAGCAGAACAACAAATTATTAAACGTGATGCGGATTCTTGGCTTATCGATGGCAGTACACCAATTGAAGATTTAAAGCATGCCCTCGCTTTAGATGAAATGCCCGATGAAGAAAACTATGAAACCCTTGCGGGCTTTATGATGTTTAAACTGCGTAAAATTCCACGTCCAGCGGACTTTGTTACTTATCATGGCTACAAATTTGAAGTTGTTGATGTAGACCACTTTAAAATTGACCAATTATTAGTGACCCGCTTACAACAGGCTGAAACTGAACTTGATACACCAGAAGAATCGGATTAATTCGATTCTTCTTTTTTCTAAAACAATAAAATATAAATACGATGGAATACGAAGATGTCTTTTTCACTTAAAGCGATTTTGACTTGCTTTAGTTTTTATACTGGGGCTTATCTAATCTATTATTTTTTCAAAGCTCATCCACAACCTTTATTTCTATTGCTCGGTGTTGCGCTGATCGTCACTGCTTGGTTTTTAACGCCTTATCCCTATGAACGCGGTCGACAACGCTATGACGAAACCATGCGTTTTGGTCTGTTTTTTTATAATCCCTTAATTTTTTGGTTCCGATTATTTAGTTGGCCGATTCGGACCCTACTGTCTATTTTTGCATAAGCGTACTTGTTGTGATCAAACTGGATCTGCACAGCACTTACAGTTCTCTACTGATGTTGAATAAATGTAAACAGACCACTTTTTTTGAATACAAATTAAAATAAATCGAAAAACCGCCCTTCCCTAATACCTTCATTATTAATGACTATTTCCCACTAAAATAGTGATGTATTTCACATTTTCTCACCTTTGTTTTGACTGATGAATTTTCTCTTTATGCTCTGCCCTTGGATTTAAAAACAGCTTTATATTTCAAAGGAATGAACCATGTTAACCGTACTCGGTTTGGGCATGATCTTGTGCTTTATGTATTTGATCATGTCGAAACGCTTAAGCCCACTTGTCGCACTGACTTTAATTCCCCTACTTTTTGCCTTGATTGCGTGGTTACTTGGTTTTTATTTTGACAGCTTGTCACACATACAAATAAATGAAATTGGCGAAATGATGATAGAAGGTGTAAAAAAACTTGCACCGACTGGCATCATGCTGCTTTTTGCGATTCTGTATTTTGCCATCATGATTGATACAGGTTTGTTCGACCCTTCGGTGAAATTTATTTTAAAAATGGTCAAAGGTGATCCCTTAAAAGTCGTTCTTGGAACCATTACCCTGACGTTAATTGTCTCTTTGGATGGAGATGGTTCTACAACCTATATGATCTGTGTTGCTGCCATGCTGCCACTCTATAAGCGCTTAGGTATGAGCCCATTGATTATGGCATGTTTGATTATGCTCTCTAGCGGCATTATGAACCTTACGCCATGGGGTGGGCCTACAGCCCGCGCCGCCAGCGCGCTTCATGTCGACCCAAGTGATGTATTTGTTCCGATGGTTTTACCGATGTTATTTGCCATCGGCTGGTTGTACTTCTTAGGAACCATGTATGGTCGCATGGAAAGAAAGCGTCTGGGAATTGTCCAATTGGATATCAGTCATGGTGAAAACATTCAAATCTCAGATAATCCAGAAGCCAACCGCGCAGATCTACGTTGGTTTAATGCACTGTTAACCGTCGTTCTGATGATTTGTCTGGTTTTTAGTATTTTACCTATGCCTATTTTATTCATGGTGGCTTTATGTATTGCGCTAGTCGTCAACTACAAAAATGTCGACTTGCAAAAAAAGTTAATCGCACACCATGCAGGTAGTGCTTTAAACGTGGTCGGTATTATTTTTGCTGCAGGTATTTTTACGGGAATTTTAGCCGGAACAGGTATGGTAGAAGCCATGTCTAAAGAACTTGTGGCGATTATCCCTGAAAGTATGGGTCCCTATTTAGCACCGATAACCGCTGTCATCAGTATGCCGATGACTTTCTTTATGTCGAATGATGCTTTCTATTTCGGGGTTTTGCCAATTCTTTCTGATGCTGCCGCTCATTATGGAATTGCACCTGTAGAAATGGCACGTGCCTCGATCGTAGGACAACCTGTACATCTACTCTCACCGCTTGTCCCTTCGACCTATTTACTCTGTGGACTTGCGGGGATCGAGTTTGGACAACATCAGAAATTTACCATTATCTGGGATGTAATCACGTGTTTTGTCATGTTAGCAGCGGGCCTGATCTTTGGAATGTTTCCATTTTATTCGAGCTTAACTTAAAAAGTTAAAGATAAAAAAGCACCATCAGGTGCTTTTTTTATGCTTAACAATACAGAACTAGCCAGTGTTTTACACTCACAGGTTCATTTGTAGTGATTAATGCTTTGAAATTAATGCTTCTAGAACTGCTTCATAATGAATACGAATGTCATCTTCTAAAATTTTATAAACATTGTCGAATTGAACCATTGGCCAGCCTTCTTTCCAAAATGGAAAAATGTTATGGAGGTCATGAGTCACCGTTGCGTCTTCACGTACAATCGCTTGTGCAACTTGTGACAATACTTGTGCAGTTTCAGCACCATCAATCGCTAAATAATCGATACCACGAACTTTCAAAATACGGATACGATCTTTTTTGTAGCGGATTTTTTTACTTTGGCCTTCATTTAAGCCTAAAGCCAAAGTCACAGCTTCAACAAATTTATCTTCAAATGCTTGATTTAATTTCACCAAAGCTTGTTTATGAGCCTCTTGACGACCAGCTTTCCCCCCACTACGAATCACTTCATTTACTTCAGTATTTAAAACATCTGATTTCATCGACTGAAGAATGTCTAGAATTTCGATATCGCTTAATGTTTCAGGAGAATGATCAGTCATAAACTGCCTATAAAAACTTAATATTCAATAAGCATGTATTTTCGCATAAAAGTAGCTTGAAAACTGCGACCTTCACTATAGAAATTGCGATTTCTCTTATAATGTTCAGATATACAACATGATTTAGAAAAAAATTCTGTCAAAAATATCGAAATCAACTATATTACTTTCACGCTTTAATACTAACGTCACAATATGGCTCAAAAGAAACAGGCTGCGCTTTACCTTCAACAACTGAAACAGCAATATCCAGCAGCCTTTAAACATAAGGCTCTAGACTAGCAGATTTGCACTTAGTTTTACCTAATGAGGTCCCACAACTCTGTTGCTAGCTCATTAGGCTCCCTCATCCAACGCCATTCTGTTTCTTTAAGATGATAATCAAAATACTCT
>NZ_VOZT01000027.1:0-16187 GCF_013419625.1 Acinetobacter sp. YH12070
AAGGTGTATTATGGTTCAACTTTAAAATTTGACCAACATATATCTGATTTATATTAGCTATATTATTTAAATTTTTTAATTCACCTATTGATAGGCCTGTTTTAACAGCTATTCCACTTAAAGTATCCCCTCTTTTAACTTCATAAGCATATGAATTTAATGAAATTTCATTATTTTTAGTGATAGATTTTTCATTTTTCTCACCAGTAGCCTTATAATTTGGATGAACTTGTATTTTTTGACCTTTATATATTTTATTTGCATCTTTAATTTTATTTAAACCACATAATAATGCAACAGTTGTATTATAATTTTTTGCTATATCAAATAATTTATCATTTTCTTTAACAGTATATGTAAATGGTTGCGATTTCCCTTCTTGTTTTTTATTTTCAATTTTTTTTAATTTTTTTATTAATACTTTTGGACTTCTGAAAATTTTCAAATCATTAACTTTATAAACACAATATAAGCCAACATATTTATATTCACCATTTGTCTTTTTTACAGAAACTCTTAATATATAACCTAAATTTCTACTAATTATGACTGTCTTTCCATCCTTACCACTCATTCCAGCAGCAATTACTTTATTTTTTAAATCTTCAACCTTATATTCTAAATTAGATATAGGATTGAATAATAAGTCTAAAAATTGAAACTCTACATTGCCTTTCATAAAAATACTTTCCTGATTTTTTATATATCTTTTTCTTCTACATAGTCAAAATTTAAATCATCTTCACTAAGCCATTCAGGTGTTTCATAACCAACTAAAATATCAAATTCTTTTTGTTCATCTGAAAAATGATCTTGTGTTTGACCATCATCATCAAGATTTCCAGTTACATATGTATTTGTTTTACTATCTAAATATTGATATTCAATTTTTTGAAAATTTTCGCCAATAAATAAATTATATAAATCTAATTTATTACTATAGACACCATTACCAGGCAGCTTCGGCAACTGAGCATTTACAGTCGCTCCCCCCACAAAACTATGCTGCCCCGCCTTACTCTCAAACTTGCCGCCTGTTGTTGTAAATATTCCACTGCCATTAATTTTCAGTTGCGAGCCCCCTGCGGTCAGCACGATTTCTTTAGGACTGGTAATTTCAATTTTATCTTCCGTTGAAATGAGCTTAATCACCTTTCGTGCAATTGCTTCAATAGCATCATCTTGGGCTTGTAATTCAACTTTCCCTTTTGCGGCATAAGCACTCAGGCCCTTTTGAGCCGCAAACAAACTGATTTTGTCTTGTGCATGACCAACAATATTCTTTTGAGCACTGAAATTAATCGAACCTTGTGCACTTTCTGCAATATCCTGTGAGGCTTGTAATACAATATCTTCCGGTGTAGTGAGTGCAATACCATTAGGTGATGCAAGTAACATCAGTGCTTGGCGGAATAATTTGCCTTGTTCTTGTTTTGCCGCTGTATTGGATTTTTCTAAACCTTGCGCATAGCCTTCCATAAAGCCTTGTACTTTTTCTAATGCTTTTATGGGTGTCATCGCTGGTGACAAACCAAAACCACCATTATTCAATAAATCATCAGGGTTAAATTTGATGTCTTCGATCAATTTGCCCACATCTTTTAATGCTTTTAATGGATCTTCTTTGAGGTTACTTTTCAGACATGCAACCCGCCCTTGAATCACATCCTTACCATTTTCTTCAATATGATCTATGACAGACTTTAAGTTATCAAAGGCATCTTCGGCATCATTAAAGAATGCTTTAAATTCTTTTACTGTACTTTTGACATCATGTGCGATTGAGCCCATTTCTTTGACAAAACTTTTGCAGTTTTTTAACGCTGCCAATGGGTCTCGACTTAGCTCCTCCTTGAACAAATTTAAAGTCGCTTTAACAGCTTCGGCAGTACTTTTGATTTCTAAAGAGTTTATTAACTTCGGCAAACGATTAATCACATTTAATGCATCGGTCTGCTGCTTTACGGCTAAATCGCTCAGCATATTCATGCTCTGATGCCCTTGATTTAAAAGAGACTGAGCTTCAGCAGCAGCAAGATGATCGGCAACGGCTTTATCCTGCGCATAGGTACTAATAAGTAAACCTTTACCTGCACGCATTGCCCCCCAAGCATCCGTTCGCAGCTCAAAACCCTCTCCTCGACCATGGCTACTGTCTTGTTCTTTAGGATGGCTGAGATTACCTAAATTCAGCTGTGTCGCTGCATGACTACTTTGTAATTGGGTACTGATCTGCCCCGTCGTGTCATCAAAGCGCAGTTGGTTAAAGCCTGCTCCCGCAACTTCTTGCGAGCGGATACCACTGAGTTTTTTGGTTTCAGGAAGCTGACCTTTGAGGTCAAACATGGTCTGAGATCGTTCAGCTTCATGTATTCGTCCTACTACAAAGGGACGATCGACATCTCCCTCAAAAAAGTCGATAACCACAATCTCGCCAATACGAGGATGAAAACGTGCGCCATAACCTTCACCTGCCCATGGGGTCAGCACATCAACCCAAGCCGAGTCACTGTCATTATCATTACTCCCTGCTCCACCATCATGACTATGGTCATCGCTGCGGGTGAACGTAAACCGAACTTTGATACGCCCCCAAGCATCGACATATATACTTTCACCTTCTGGACCGACCACTTTAGCCCGCTGTGGAAACGCAGGTGGCCGGTGTAATAAAGGATCATATTCAGGCACCACAGAAATTTGCCGACGGACCACATACAGCTCGTTGGCCTGCCTTTCATCCCCTAAAGATAGCCAACGGCTCGCGGCAAGTAACTTTTCTAATTGAACCAAAATATCTTTGGGTAAATTATTTTGGTTATAAAATGCTTTGCCCAATATGAGAAATTCACGATCTGTCGTTTGATGTTGATCGATTTCAGGATGATTTTCTAACTCAAACCAATACCCGACTTGAGCGTCCCGCACGCTACTACTAGCGGTAAAGTATTTGGCTTGAAGTTCCTGATAATGATTGAGTTGCCGATTCAACTGATCCAATTGCTGTGTATTTGAAGTGGTCGCCTGATCTGCACCTTTAAGGTCGGTTGTCCAAGCCGAACTCATGGTCCACGCCTGCTCTAAACTTAAGGTTTCATTGTGCTGTTGCTCACTCTGTGCATGGGCGCTTAAGAGTGGATTACTTTGGTCTTGTGCCAATTGTTGAGCTTGCCAACGCTGCGTTTGAATGGTGGTCGATTGTAAAAAACGTTCTGCCACAAAACTGGTGATTGTGTCCAAACGTTCCGTGGCATGACTCCGATGAAAGCGAATTTTTTTCCGTTCCAAAGCACTATAAGCTTGATTGGTATCAATTAAACGCAGCTGCTGTGCTTGCATTGGTGCAGCCGAAAATGCAACAAATAACTCAGCTTCATCAATTAACCAATTGATCCCTTCACTGCGCCAAAGGCGGGTTAAAAATGCATAATCACTTTCATTCGCCTGCATGGTAAATGGACGCACATCATAAGTACGTGCAAGCCCCTCTAAGTTCAAGCTTAAACTGGCAGCAAACAGCGCACTTTTTTTCTGCCATTCACTAAAAATAATCTCGGTCATCTCCCGTACCGATTTGTTCATAAAGACACGGCTGTTACGACGCTTATGCCAGAGTGCTGTCGCATCCTCAATCACCAGTTTATAAACGGTCAGTGCACCATCACTTTGACCTTGGCTAGCCCCAGTAATCACACCAGTCAGGCGACTGAGTTGTCCCAAATCTGTCACTTGATCGACAGCCACTCGGCCGCCTATAAACTGCTTTAAAGCCAGATGAGCATTGGTCGAGAGACAAATAATTTCCGCACGAAAGCCTTGATTAATACGGTGTTGACCTTCAATCCGTTGAATAAAAACTTCAGAATTTAGATGTTCATTTGAGAAATGAATGTGTAGCGCACGTTTCTGTACGCTAAAGCCAAAGTTTTCCACCATGGCGTGAATATTTTTAAGCATTGTTATTATGTATTTAATTTTTTTTAATGACGGCATTTTAGGAAATGTTTATTTTTTCGTCTACCCTATTTTGCAAATAATTTGTTGAATTCTTCTTTTTGGCTTTTACATCACTTTAGGATTCAAGTGAATAGGAACGTCAATACTGGATCAATTTTGCTGATCTAACTTTTCGCAGCCGCTGAGATGCTGCTACACTCAAAATGCAACCTATTAAAAATTTTAAGCTCCATGATCACAATTGAATCCAAACTGCCTGCACAAGGTGTGACTATTTTTAGCGTCATGAGTGCAATGGCGCAGCGTCTAAATGCACTGAACTTATCTCAAGGTTTTCCTGATTTTCCTGCACCTCCAGCACTGTTAAATGCGCTAAGTGATGCGACGCAACAGGGTTTTAACCAATATGCACCCGGCGATGGACTGATGCATTTACGTGAGCAATTGGTCCAACTGTTTGCCCATCGAGACCAATTAAATATTGACCCTCACACCGAAGTGACCATTACCCCGGGTGCAACCATTGGTATTTTTAGTGCCATTCAAGCCGTGGTTCATGCGGATGATGAAGTGATTATTTTTGATCCGAGCTATGATAGTTATGCGCCCAGTGTAAAATTGGTTGGGGCTCATCCCATTCACATTACCTTAGAGACGCCCCATTTTACTGTGGATTGGAATCGTGTTGCCGCTGCAATTAACCATAAAACCCGGATGATTATTGTCAATACACCGCATAATCCAACAGGTGCTATTTGGGGGCGTGAGGACTGGCTCAACTTAATCGAACTAATTCAAGATAAAAATATTATAGTGCTGTCGGATGAGGTCTATGAGCATTTAATTTTTGATGGTCGTCAGCATCTATCTGCTTTGTCATTTCCTGAGCTGCGTGAACGCAGTTTTGTCGTGGGCTCATTTGGTAAAACCTTTCACGTCACAGGTTGGAAAACCGGTTATTGCATTGCAGCGCCAGCCTTGATGAAAGTGTTTCGCCAAATCTATCAATTTGCCAATTTCTGTGGAGTTACGCCCGTACAAATGGCATTGGCTAACTTTATGGCAGAACATCCTGAGCACATTGCTGAATTGGCCCATTTTTACCAAGCTAAACGTGACCGGTTCAATGCGGGCTTAAGCCACTCTAGATTTGAGTTGATTCCATCGGCAGGTACCTATTTCCAAAACCTTGATTACAGTGCCATACGCCCAGATTTAAGCGATGTGGAAATGTGTCAGTTGTTGGCAGAACAACATAAAATCGTGGCGATTCCTGTCTCGGTATTCTATCAAAAACCGCCGGAAAATTTACGCTTATTACGTTTCTGTTTTGCCAAACAAGATGCCACCTTAGATCGAGCTGCAGAGATTCTCTCCGCGGTTTAAAGCCGTATCTGCCCAAACGTTTTTTAAAACAGACATGTAGAAATAATGAAGCCTTGGTTACTCAAAAACTAAGGCTTTTTTGAATGCCAACATGATAGTGTTATCAGTAACTTAAAATCATAAAAAGCCGCGTATAGGACCTGAGCATGTCAAAACAACAGTCCCTCGTTACTCAGCAAAATTTATGGAAAACGTTTTTAGTTTTTCTGGTGCCTTTGATCGCCACCAATATTTTGCAGAATTTATCTGGGACCATTAACACCGTTTTTGTCGGTCAGATGCTTGGGGTGCATGCCATTGCAGCGGTTGCGGTATTTTTCCCGATCTTGTTCTGTTTAATGGCTTTTGTGATCGGGCTCTCGGCAGGTGCAACCGTGTTGGTGGGGCAAGCTTGGGGCGCGCAGAATCTTGAAAAAGTTCGTACTGTGGTGGGTTCCACCCTGTTTATGACCTTGATTGGTGGCAGCATCATTGCCTTTTTAGGGGTGATATTTGCCAAGCCCATTTTATTGGCCTTAGGCACAGCCCCTGACGTGATGCATTTATCTTTGCCTTATGTGCAATGGATGCTTGCGGGTAGTCCACTACTCTTTATTTATATTATTTACACCTCGATTTTGCGTGGGGTCGGTGACAGTACAACACCGCTGATTGCATCGGGTATGACCATTGGTTCAGGGCTGATCATTACACCAGTACTGATTGCAGGAAAATTTGGATTTCCAAGTTTAGGTATTATTGCCCCTGCCATTGCCAGTCATATTGGCTTTTTAATTGCCTTGGTATTTTTATATTTCTACTTAAAAAAGAAAGATCACCCGCTCAAACTCGACTTCGAGTTGATTCGTCATATTCGCCATCAACATGATCTTAGTAAAATTATCTTAAGACTGGGGATTCCAACGGGTATTCAGATGGTCACGACCTCTGTGGCCGGTCTCGTCATTGTCGGTTTAGTTAACCGCCATGGGGCTGATGCTACTGCTGCATATGGCGCGGTCAATCAGGTTTTGAACTATATCCAATTTCCGGCCTTGTCCATCGCGATTGCGGCTTCTATTTTTGCAGCACAAGCCATCGGTTCGGGTCATTCTGAATTAATTAATCGCGTGAAACGTACGGCCATCGGGATGAATTTCATAATTACTGGCATCTTGGTGGCATTGGGCTATTTATTCTCTAAATATTTAATGGCGCTGTTTATTACAGATCCTGAAGTTGTGGTTCTCGGTCAAGAATTACTGTTCATTGTGCTTTGGTCGATTTTATTTTTTGGTGCCAGTGCTATTTTTGCTTCCATTATGCGGGCCAGCGGAACGGTGACCGTGCCGATGATTATTAATATTATGGCGATTATTTGCATTGAAGTGCCGTGTGCCTACCTATTCAGTGAATGGTGGGGCTTAAAAGGCATTTGGTATGCCTATTCTTTGGCCTTTGTCAGCTTATGTATTTTACAAGGGCTGTATTACCAATTGGTATGGAGACGAAAAGCCATCAAAGTATTGCTATAAAGTTTGCTAATAGCGTTCAATGCCAATACACGCTTTAAGTTTACATATGGAAAATCTTGTACTGATCCATGCATAAAGTTTGCCCTTAAACTGCTGTTTATTTTTCAACACATGGCTTTATATCCTGTTGATTTATCTACACTTAGAACCAATTAAAATTAAAACCCTCTTATTTTCAAATAATTACGGTTTGGCATAGATTTTGTTCTTATCCCTTTTATCTTTTAAGAATAATTGGGATGAGAAATTTTTATGTCTAAACGTCAAATAAAGCTTGGGGCTTTTATTCCAACTACCTCACAGCATGTCGCAGGTTGGCGTCATCCTGAATCTCGCCCACAAGATCATCTCAATATTGATTATGCAATTGAACTGGCAAAAACCGCAGAACGTGGTTTATTCGATGCTTACTTTCTTGCCGATGGTCTGTCTGTCCGTTGGAGTTCTGCTGTCGAAGGTGAGAAAGGTTTGGGCGATAAAGGCGTCGGCTTTGAACCTGTTACATTGTTTGCTGCACTGTCGGCTGTGACGCAAAATATAGGCTTTATTGCTACAGCATCCACGACTTATGAAGACCCTTATATTTTGGCGCGTAAATTTGCTTCTTTAGATCATATTTCTAAAGGTCGTGCTGCATGGAATGTGGTAACGACAGCCTCTGCCGATGCCGCAAAAAACTTTAACATTCAGCAGCACCCTGAACCCAAAGAGCGTTACGAACGTGCCGATGAATTTATTGAGGTGACTCAAAAACTGTGGGACTCATGGGAGGATGATACCTTCCATTACAACAAAGAAACCGGGCAATTTTTTGATGCCCGCAAACAACATCAGCCCAATCATCAAGGTCAATATTATCAGGTACTGGGGGCTCTCAACGTCTCTCGCCCACCGCAAGGCTATCCAGTGATTGTTCAAGCAGGACAATCTGAAGACGGTCGTGAACTAGCCGGTAAATATGCCGAAGTGATTTTTACAGCACAGCAGAACTTAGCAGATGCACAAGCCTTTTATCGTGATGTCAAAAACCGCTTAGTGAAATATGGCCGCCATGCGGATGACCTCAAAATTATGCCGGGGGTTTCGATTTTTGTTGCCAAGACAGCGCAAGAAGCCCAAGAAAAATATGACTTTTTAAATAACTTAATTCACCCAGAAGTGGGTTTAAGTTTATTGTCTGCTTTGGCAGGCGGCATTAATTTGGCCAAATTTGATCTAGATGCCCCTTTCCCGAAAATCGAAGATGCAGACATTAATTTCTCAAGTCGTCAGCAAATGATGATTGATATTGCCCGTAAGCACAATTTTAGTATTCGTCAGCTCTATCAATATATCGCTTCAGCCCGTGGACATTGGACCTTGATTGGCACGCCTGAACAAGTCGTAGATCAACTGCAAGAATGGTTTGAGAATGACGCTGCCGATGGTTTTAATGTGTTGCCACCAACAACACCTGCAGGGTTGAATGACTTTGTCAATCTCATCGTCCCTGAACTGCAACGTCGCGGTCTATTCCGAACGGCCTACGAAGGCACAACTTTACGTGAAAACCTCGGTCTAAAACGCCCTGAAAATCAATATGTGCTGAAGAATCAACAAGTGCAGGCCTCTTAGTAAATTTTTAATCAGTGTTTTTATTCAACCATCTCTAAAATGCCTCATCCGAGGCATTTTTTCTATCTGAGTTAGGCCATCTGCATAAAATCCCTTAATTTTATTATGTGTTTATATATAAACAGATAAGTTCTGCAAGATTTTGGATGATGCATCCACAACAAGCGATTAATTTCTTTGTTGATTTTAAAACAGTAAAAACTTCACAATAAAATAATATATTGTTTTATAACACTATTTTAATTGGCATAAACCTTGTAATACCCCTAGTGAACAATAACATGTACAGAGTTTATTTATGTCAAAACGTCAAATTCGCTTAGGGGCTTTCGTACCAGGGACTTCGCAACATGTGGCAGGTTGGCGCCATCCGCAGGCTCGCCCACAGGATAGTCACAATTTAAAATACTTTATTGAACTGGCAAAGACCGCAGAGCGTGGCTTATTTGATGCCTATTTCCTTGCGGATGTTCCCGTCACCGTCGATCCTGATACAACACCTGATTTGGGTCTCAATGGCACCTTCTCTGCCGGACTCGAACCGGTATCCCTATTTTCTGCACTTGCAGCGGTAACCGAACATATAGGCTTTATTGCCACAGCGTCGACCACCTATGAAGCACCTTATAATTTAGCACGTAAATTTGCCTCTTTAGATCATCTGTCAGAAGGTCGGGCGGCATGGAATGTGGTGACCACTTCTGGCAGTGTGGTTTCAAAAAACTATGGCATCAATGATGCGCTGCTCCCCAAAGAACGCTATGAACGTGCAGATGAGTTTATTGAAGTGGCACAAAAGCTTTGGGACTCTTGGGAAGATGATGCCTTTGAATACAATAAACAGACTGGGCAATTTTTTACGGGCGATAAACTGCATCCACCTCGCTTTAAGGGTAAACATCTTGCGGTACATGGTGCATTAAATATTGCTCGTCCACCACAGGGCTATCCCGTGATTGTACAAGCGGGACAATCTGAAGACGGTCGTGAACTGGCAGGTAAATATGCCGAAGTGATTTTTACAGCACAGCAGAACTTAGCAGATGCGCAAGCCTTTTATCGTGATGTCAAAAACCGCTTAGTGAAATATGGCCGCCATGCAGATGACCTGAAAATTATGCCGGGGGTTTCGATTTTTGTTGCCAAGACAGAGCAAGAAGCCCAAGAAAAATATGACTTTTTAAATAGTTTAATTCACCCAGAAGTGGGTTTAAGTTTATTGTCTGCTTTGGCAGGTGGCATTAATCTGGCCAAATTTGATCTAGATGCCCCTTTCCCGAAAATAGAAGATGCAGACATTAATTTCTCCAGTCGTCAGCAAATGATGATTGATATTGCCCGTAAGCACAATTTTAGTATTCGTCAGCTCTATCAATATATCGCTTCAGCCCGTGGACATTGGACCTTGATTGGCACGCCTGAACAAGTCGTAGACCAACTGCAAGAATGGTTTGAGAATGACGCTGCCGATGGTTTTAATGTCCTACCGCCAACAACACCTGCGGGGTTAAATGATTTTGTCGATCTCATCGTTCCTGAACTGCAACGTCGCGGTCTATTCCGAACGGCTTATGAAGGCAAGACCTTACGAGAAAACTTAGGTTTAAAACGACCTGAAAACCAATATGTTTTAGAAAAAAGACATACCTTCCAAGCCTCATAAACCAACGTTTAATAAAACTGAAAAACAAATGCCCCAACTGGGGCATTTTTATGGACTGATATTGATCCAACTTAAGCGATGATCATACTGACCTATATTTGATAAGCCTAAAAAAAGCCCTGAATTCAGGGCTTTTACATTGTCTAGGTGATGGTCAATTCAGACTTACCATGCAAATTTATAATCGGCAAATCGGTGAGATAAAGGTTCAAGCAACTGATCTTTTACTGGATCACTAAAGTCAGTCAAAATGTCATTTTTAATATTGGTCAGACGGACATCTTCGCGTTTACGCGGATGGGCTAAATGAATATCTACAATACGTTTAATTCGTCCCGGATGTGGCTGCATGACCACCACTCGATCGCCCAAAAATACCGCTTCTTCGACATCATGGGTGACAATGATCATGGTGATTTTTTCACTTTGCCAGATTCGCTGTAATTCATCCTGTAAATTTTGACGCGTCAACGCATCAAGTGCACCAAAGGGTTCATCGAGCAGCAAAATCTGTGGTCGATTCACCAAACTCCGGGCAATCGCCACACGTTGATTCATCCCACCAGACAACTGCGAAGGATAAGCATCTTTAAATTGGGTTAATTTGACCAACTCTAAATGTTCATCAATCAATACATCTTCTTCTGCACGGCTAAACTGGCTTTTATGCAATGCAATCCGTACATTTTCCCGTACCGTCAACCATGGAAACAGGCGATGATCTTGAAACACGATACCACGTTCCAAACTCGTGCCCTGTATAGGCTGACCATCAACCAAAATCTGGCCCTGAAACTGACGCTCTAGACCAACCAACAACCGTAATAATGTGGATTTTCCGCAGCCACTACTTCCCACAATACTAATGAACTCACCCGGCTGAATATTCAGGTTAATGTCCTTAAGTACGGTTAAGTCTTCTTGCTTTTGTGTGGGATAATGTTTCGTTAGCTGCTGAATAGAAACCGAACCAGCTTGTTCTACGCTCATATCATTATTCTCTATTTGTGCTGACAAACTTTGCTGGACTAAACCTTAGAGTTTAGCCAGTGACACTTCCGTCGATTTAATTAACACCACCACCTCTGAACCTACTTTTAAGTCTAAATCCTTCACCGAACGTGTCGTGATCACGGACGTAAAAAAGCCTGCTTTGGTTTCTACATCAATTTCTGAAACCACAGGACCTTCTACGATTTCATTAATCACGCCTTTGAATTGGTTTCGCACATTTACTGAAGTAATCGCCATTTTAATTATGCCTTTTGTTATTAAGAGAGCTTTACTATAAAACAGTTCAATCACTTGCTATATCTTGATTTATCCTTTAGTTATCCCGATTTTATTTATCTTAAAATCAGATAAATAATCCACACATGAATTTATCGGTGAAACTGATATTTAAATATCGAATTATTATTTATCTTTTATTTTTAAATCTTTCATCATGATCTGCATTTTCAACAACTATAAGAAACGATATGTCTATTTTGACCCACCCTGCAGTGCCCTCTGCACTGAAACATAAACGGGCAACAGCGACGGTCTTTGCAGACCCGTTATCGCAAGCGTTGTTGTCTCGAATTGAACAAATTGCACCGAGTGAGGCCAATGCTCTCATCATTGGTGACACAGGCACAGGTAAAGAGTTGGTTGCACGCCAAATCCACCAATTGAGCCATCGTGCCAAAGGTCCTTTTATCGCGGTGAACTGTGGTGCCTTTACCGAATCCTTGGTCGAAAGTGAATTATTTGGACATGAAAAAGGAGCGTTTACAGGAGCAATTAACAACCGTGTCGGTTGGTTTGAAGCAGCCCATAATGGCACCTTATTTTTAGATGAAATTGGTGATCTATCCTTGCCAATGCAAGTCAAATTACTCCGTGTTTTACAAGAAAGAGAGATCGTTCGAGTCGGCTCCCTCAAGTCCATCCCGATTAATGTCCGGATCATAGCTGCAACCAATGTCGATTTGGAGCATGCCGTACAGGAAGGGCGTTTCAGGGAAGATTTATTCTACCGCTTACATGTGGCGTTGTTACGCATTCCACGTCTCGCAGAGCGTCGTGGTGACATTTTGCCTTTGGTTAAACACTTCATTCAGGTCTATCAAACCAACCCACATGACACACCATTACGCCTCAGCCAACTGGCGCTCAAAAAACTCAGTTTACATAGTTGGCCGGGCAATATTCGCGAATTAGAAAATACCATTCAACATGCGATTTTAGTCAGTGAAAAAGGTGTGATTGAACCGGAAGATATTAGTTTTTCGAGTATTCAAAGTGCATCGTCGTTTTCACGTGTAGAGCCGTTTAACTTACACAATGCCACCTCGGCTGTAGCCAATATCAAGGATATTCAAGATGCTGGACAGTTACTTGAGCAGACCTTTTTACAAATTTTTCAAGCCGCAAATCAACTTAAGCATGACAATATTAATGAGCTGATTGAAGAAAAATTTATCCGAAGTGCGTATCAGCACTGTCAATACAATCAAGTGCATACGGCTCGTTTGCTTGGAGTGACACGCAACGTCATTCGCACTCGCCTAATTAAATATGGCTTATTATAAATAAGTCATATTTTTATTTTCTCCACATTAAAATAATAATCCATACAAAACTGATAAATAAATAGTCATCTACATTATTCTTTATTCATTGCATTATTTAAAATATAAAAAATCAGTAATAAAAAACCTCGGTATATCCCGAGGTTTTTTATTTATTTTTCTATTGCATTTAGATTATTCCACAGGGTTGCGTTTCCACGCTGTGAAGTATTTTTCTAGTCCAATCAAGAAATAGTTGAAGGATAAACCCACGAGGGTAATGACTAATATGCCTACAAACATTTGTGGAATTTCAAAGCTAAATTGCGAATAAATAATCAGATATCCCAGACCTGCTTTGGCACCAAACATTTCTACTGCAACTAAGGCCAAAATAGAAATTGCCCCTGCCAGACGGATACCGACAAAAATCGTGGGTATGGATGCAGGTAGAATCACTTTTCGGAACAATTGATAGGGTTTTAGGCCCATGGTTCGTGCCGATTTAATCAGTAAAGGATCGACCGTTTGTACGCCTGTAATAGTGTTCAATAAAATCGGCCATGTGCACGCGTAAACCAACAGACTGATTTTTGAGGTTTCACCAATACCTAAAAATAAGATAAACAGCGGCATTAACGCCAATGCTGTGGTATTTCGAAACAATTCTAACAATGGATTTAAGGTTTCAGCCACGAGCTTGTACCAACCAATGATGAGACCTAAAGGAATTGCGATCGCTAGGGCCAAAATGAAACCAATAATGGAACGCTTTATACTGGCAAAGAAATGGATGCCTAATTGCCCGCTTTGATATAGCTGCCATGTGGTTTCCAACACCACAGATAACGGCGGTAAAAAGGCCGGATTGACCACACCACTACGCGGCAGAATCTCCCACAGCAAGAAAAAAGCCACAATAGCAATGGTGCGTTTAAAGACCGTGTTTAACCAAGTGAACTGTAGTCTGGGTTTAATGTCGTTATACGATTGCGTATAACTGATGGCTTGTTTAGTCGATGACATAAATAAATCCTCTGAATATTTTAGTTATGTGCAAGCTGTTTATGTTTTTCGAGGGCTTGCGCTTTAATCACTTCTTCACTGAGCAATGACCAAATTTTGTGGCGAATTCGGCCATATTCAGGCAATGAACGGACATCTTCACTCGAGCTGCGCAGGCTTTGTGGAATTTCAATCACTTCCTTAATCCGCCCCGGTCTTGAGGTCATAATCGCCACGCGCTGACTCAGATAAATCGCTTCATCAATACTGTGAGTAATAAAAACGATGGTTTTTTTCGAGCTTTTCCAGATATTGATCAACTCGGCCTGTAAGGTTTCTCGGGTTTGCGCATCCAAGGCAGCAAAGGGCTCATCCATCAATAAAATTTCTGGTTCATAAGCCAAACTTCGGGCAATCGCAACCCGCTGCTTCATCCCGCCGGAAAGCTCATTTGGATAATGCTTTTCAAAGCCACTTAAGCCTACAAGCTGCAAATAGTATTCGGCTTTTTCACGGCGTTCTTTTTTTGCTACGCCTTTGGCTTCTAGGCCAAATTCGATATTTTCCAGTGCGGTTAACCATGGATAGAGCGCATATTGCTGAAACACAATGCCACGGTCTAAACCCGGTTGAGTAATCTGCTTGCCACTCAGTAAAATCTGCCCTGCAGACGGTTTGGTTAAACCTGCAATTAAGTCTAATAATGTAGATTTTCCGCAGCCACTTGGCCCTACGATTGAAACAAATTCACCCTGCTGAATATCCAAAGTGACATTTTCTACGGCAACAAATTCAGGCTTATAATTTTTACTGCCGACATGGTTTTGTGCAGGAAATACCTTACGCACGTGATCTAAATGTAATGCACTGGTCATTGTTATATTCCTTTTGATTTTTGGTCGTTCGCATAGGGATTAAATTCATTGTTATAGATGCGACTGACCTCAATTTGATTTGGTTTTAATTTGTGTTCTTTTTCTAAGGCACTCACCCATGGGGCAAAATCCTGATCTTTTTGCACACCACCCACTTCGTGGACACCTGTGCCTGTGTAGTATGGAATAAGTGCTATATTTTCATTGCGTTGACGTTTTTCGATAATACTTTCCATACGGGCAATGATTTGCTCTTTCGGCGTGTTGTGTAGCCATTCTTGAGCTTTGGCCACGCCACTGACAAAGGTGCGAGCCAGTTCGGGATGCGCTTGAATAAAATCTCCGCGCATCGAAAAACTGCCTGCGGTAAAGGGCCCGTATAAATCAATATCTTTAAACATGCTGCGTACACCACCATTTTTTAAGGCACGTTTTTCCAAAATGCCTGAGAACACCGCAATATCAATTTGCCCATTCCGTAGAGCTTGTTCTGAGCTCACTGGTGGCAACATGATCAATTCGACTTGTCGGATTTCATCCTCAGTTAAGCCATGACGGGCCAAATAGTCTTTCACCACAAAGTCATAATGCGCCCCGTAGGCATTCACTGCGACTTTCTTGCCAATAAAGTCTCGTGGGCTACGAATAGGACTATTTTCTAGCACATAAAAACCCACGTTTTGTTCAGCATCACTGCCATAAGAAGCCACTACGGGAACGACATCTAGACCCGCAGCGATGACCTTCACCACAGCACCATTAAAGGCGCCAGCAAAATCAACATCACCGGCCACCAAAGTGAGTAAATCTTGTGGCCCACCTTGTACCGTGCCGACATAACTGAGTTTAACGTCGCCTAAATAGCCCAAGTCTTGTGCCAATTCAGGTAAGGACACCAGTCCCGGATAGCTTTGATAGCGTAGTTCTTTTAAAGCCACTTGCTGAGGTTCATCCACTCGCTGCGTGCTGCAACCAACCAAGGCTGTGCCACCGACCAATGCTGCAAGGAACATATTGCGCCAGAGTTGAGGAATGTTATGGATTGTCATTTTTTTCATTGTTATGTTCTCCTATCCAACCTGCTGCCAAGCTAAAACTTTACGCTCAACCCAAGTCAGTAACGTATTGAGCAACACGCCCACAATTCCTATCAGCAACATGCCAAAAATAATCAGTTCGACATCAAAAGCCTGACGCCCTTGAATCACGATATTGCCCAGACCATTGCCATAGTTCGCCAATAAAAATTCAGAGCCGATGGTGGCAAGCCATGCGAAAATCAGCCCAAGTTGTAAACCGACAAAAATCTGCGCCGAAGCACCGGGTAATATCAATTTACGAAACGCGTATGTCTTGGGAAATTGGTAGACTTCGGCCACTTCACGATATTTATGCGAAATACTGCTCACACCTTCAAAGGTGTGTAGCGCCACGGGATAAAACACCGATAAGGTAATAAACAGCACTTTGGCGCCATGTCCCTCACCTAAAAAGGCATAGGTATCTACACAAATCCCAAGTTTTGGGTTAAATTGAAGAGCATGCTCTTCAATTTAATATCTCCCATCTTGATACACGTCTCGTCAGACGATACAACGCCCTCGTAAAGCTTAATATG
>NZ_VOZT01000039.1:0-33835 GCF_013419625.1 Acinetobacter sp. YH12070
AGCAAGAGTGAACCACCTGATCCCTTCCCGAACTCAGAAGTGAAACCTCTTAGCGCTGATGGTAGTGTGGGGTTACCCATGTGAGAGTAAGTCATCGCCAGCTCATTATTCGAAACACCCCCTGATATCTCAGGGGGTGTTTTTTTATGCGTGATGAAAAGGGAAGAAAAAAATAATAAGAAAAGCAGAAGAAAAAACAGGGAAATGATAGATATTTAAAAAGAATAAGGCCGATCAACAATAAACTCGTCTAGAACTCTTTTATATCATTTAAAATGTTTTGCTAATGAAAATGTGTAATAAATCAATATAATAAAATCGTTTGTCTCTTTAATAATATATAGGGTATTTAAGATGTTTTTAAAAAAATTATTAGCTACAGTTTTATTTGCATTTGTTTCTTTCAATACTACAGCCGGTGTGTATCAGGATAAACTAAGTGAATGTTTGGTAAATAAAATTTCAGCAAAAGAGAGTCAGAACTTAACAGCTTGGATTTATTTGGCATTTTCAGCACATCCAGAAATTTCTAAATATAGTAAAGTAACGCCAGTTGAGATACAAAAAATTGATAAAAATATGGCTATTCTATTTCAAGATTTATTTACTAAACGTTGTAATGCTGAAATCAAAGCTGTTACAGAAAATGAAGGAACAAATGCTCTAGGTAAAGCATTTGAACTATTGGGAAATCGTGCAGCTGAAAATCTGATGAAAAATCCAATTGTTGAAAAACGTATTGCATCATTTGCGCAATATTTTGATGAAGATAAAATGCGTCAATCTATGAAATAATTGAAGAGATTAGACCTAACAAAATTTATCCTCTTAAGCTTAGTTAGGTCTATATGGTTAAATAAAAGATTAAATTTTTAGAAATTATAAGGAACTTTTTAAATTATTTTGATGTTCTTTAACTTGTTTTGCATAACGTTTGCCTTGTTTTTTCATTTTTCGATTGGTGTTATAAGCAGTAGGTCCGACATTATAGTAGGCTAAAGCTTTTGGAATACTACCTGCCGCATTTTTATATTTAGTTAAAATAAATGACCCACAATTAATATTGGTTAATTCGTCATATAAATCCCCAGGGCATGTTGCTTGCCAATAACGTGGCATCACCTGAGTTAAACCGACTGCACCTGCAGGAGAACTGACATAAGGGCGGAAAGTTGATTCTTGGCGAATAACGGCAGCCAGTAGTAAAGGATCTAAGTTGTATTGATCGGCAGTTTGCACAATGTAGGGTGACACTCGATTTGCAGTTTCAGGATTGACTGAATAGGCCTTTTGGATCCCTGATGAAAGTTTAACTGCACGTTTTTCTACAGAGCCACCACCTAGTGATGAACATCCAGAAATCAGGGTTACAGATATAATAACAGTTGAAAACTTTAAGCTGTGAGCGCTTAGGAGCGACGAAAGACGAGTTGAAAGGCGAGTTTTATTCAGTACATTCTGCATTTATATTCACTTTAAAATAATCATGGCTAAGTGTAATTTCTAAAGCGATATTATGAACTGGAGACTTAGAGGTCAATATTTTCTTAAGATGCCCTGTACAGTGAAATTGTAAGAATTGATGGAAATGTACTCAAATTACATGATTTTTTAAGTGAAGAGAGAAAAACAGATCGTGTTGATTGAGTCAGTATTTCTCTCTTTACATTCTTACTTAAGATTGTGGGGCATTCAAATCCCGAGAACTTTAGTTATAAAAAACTAGAATAATCCACTCCTTAAATATCCCTATTTGAAAAAGCTATAACTTTTTTCAGAGGTGTGAATGGAATCTAAGTATAATTTAAAGTGTTTTAAGCATCCAAATTTCGCATGCTTGGCTATGACCTGTATTGCCCTTGGGAGCTTGTAAGTGTTGAAATCCTACTTTTTCATAGAGTTTTACCGCTTGCCCAAGTGTATGTGTGGTTTCTAAATAACACGCTTTAAAATTATGATCTTTAGCGAATTGAAAACAAAGTTCTAAAATATCTTTGGCTAAGCCATGACCACGTAATTCAGGCATAAAATACATTTTTTGGATTTCTAAAATGCTTGAGTCTCCAACTAAAGGAGAAAGGCCGCCACCACCTAAAATTGTACCGTGTTGATTTTCAATAACCCAATATTGTGCATTTGCTTGCGCATAAACGTGATATAAATCATCTAAAATTGGATCTGCAACGGCAAATCCTGATTCAGGTGCTAATCCAAATTCTTTGGAAACTGTGCGAATGACATTGGCAATGCTTGCATTATCTTCAATTTGAAGTGGTCGGATTTGAAACATAATGATCGAAAAACAAAAAGATGGATCGTTTATAAACTGATCCTATAAAAAAATCCATCTCTAAGTTTAAAGCTACTCAAGCAAAAAATTATTTTAATTCGCTTGAACTTTTACCCAGTTCACGACGTGCAACGATTAATTGTTGAATTTGCTGTGTGCCTTCAAATATATCGAGGATTTTTGAATCACGTGCCCATTTTTCCAATAATTCATCTTCGTTATAACCGACAGCCGCTGCGAGCTCTACACACTTTAACGTGATTTCATTACCTACACGGCCTGCTTTTGCTTTAGCGATGGATGCTTCACGTGAGTTAGGTTTTTTGTTGTCGGCCATCCATGCGGCTTTGAGCATGAGTAGACGTGCTGCTTCCCAGTCTGCTTCCATACGGTAGATTTGTGCAGCAATATTCGAGCTTTGTAAGATCGGTGTTGAATACTGCTCATCTAATTCATCTTTAAAGATTTCTTTAATTCGCTCTAAAGATGCTTTTGCACAGCCAACAGCCATCGCGGCAACGAGCGGGCGAGTATTATCAAAAGTTTCCATAACCCCAGCAAAACCTTTTGCTACATCAATTTCAGCATTACCTAATAAGTTTGCAGCAGGGACACGACAATCTACAAAACTAATGGCAGCAGTATCAGAAGCTTTAATACCCAATTTATGTTCTAAGCGTTCTACAGTCATGCCCAGCGTACCTTTTTCAACAACAAAGGATTTTATCGCTGCACGGCCTAATTTTTTATCTAGCGTTGCCCAAACCACCACAGAATCAGCACGTTCGCCCGAGGTGACAAAGATTTTTTCACCATTGAGTATGTATTCATCACCATCTTTCGTCGCTGTTGTCCGAATAGCTGCTGAATCAGAGCCGCAATTGGGTTCTGTAATGGCCATAGCGGCCCAAGTCCCTTTTAAGCGTTCTAGTTGTTCATCATTGGCTACAGCCGCAATCGCCGAGTTTCCAAGCCCTTGACGAGGCATACTGAGCAACAGGCCTGTATCTCCATAGCACATTTCGATGATACTGAGGGCTGTTGACATATTGACACCGTTTTTATTACCAGTGTCTGTGTCGCCACGTTTATTGACGGCGGCACCTGCATTCATGCCATCACCGCCATCATTCATACCGTCAACGAGGGAAGATAACATGTCTAATTCTTTTGGATAGGCGTGTTCGGCTTTGTCATATTTACGTGAAATAGGGCGTAGAACATTTAAAGCGACTTCATGGGCTTGGTCGATCAGCAATTTAAATTTTTTCGGATTTTGTAAGTTCATGGACATTTCCTTGTTTTTATTTTGCTGAATTATGCATGTAAGCCAGATTGAAGAATCGCTGTGGCACGTAAGTCTCGATACCAACGTTCTACGGGATGTTCTTTGGTAAAGCCATGACCACCTAATATTTGCACGCCATCGGTCCCAATTTTCATCGATTTTTCAGCACATAGCACGCGGGCTAAATAGGCTTCACGATGAAATGGCTTGCCGGCTTCGGCTAGACTTGCGGCGTTTAGGATGAGCATATGCATGGCATCAATTTCGATTGCCATATCTGCAATCATAAATGCCACACTTTGACGGTGCGAAATTGGCTCTCCAAAAGCTGTACGTTCGTTTGCATATTGAATGCAATATTTTTTGACTGCAGTTGCGGTGCCAACAGCCATGGCACACCACATTAAGTTGCCAAGATCGATAAATGATGTGTAATTGAAATCTTGATCGCCTAAGCGTTGGGCAGGGGTCTGATCAAATTTTAAAGTTACCGTTTCAGTGGCTTTTAAACCCATAGCTGGAGTTTTTTTAGCGCTAATGCTCTGGTCACGTTGCACTATAAAAACTTCAGGCTGCCCATTGAGCATGGCACTCACCAAGAGCACATCTGCTTGTTCGCCTAGAAGGACTAAGGTTTTCTCCCCACTGATTTTATACTGCTGGCCGTCAGCAATCGCCTGAGTTTTAAGTTGATAGGGATTAAATGCCGCCGTTGCCTCTTGAACCGCAAAGCTTGCACGCAGAGCTGAATCATCTGCAAATGCCGCTAAGTAGGTTGCTTGAACAGATTCTGAACCCCATTGGGTGATAGCGTTGATACAGCTAAACGTCGACAGTAAACCTGCTGTTAAACTAAAGTCACCTTCAGCCAATTGTTCAGCAATTAAGATATTGCTAATGATATTTTTTTCTGCCGCGACGCCACCCAAATCTTCAGGTAAGGCATAATAATTTAGACCTAGATCTTGGATATGTTGCCATAACGCTTCAGGAAATCTTTCCTCTTGATCGGCTTGATGAGCAAGTGGATACAAGACTTCTGTGGCAAACTGCTGCATCGCATCAGCAGTCATTTGTTGTTCTTCAGTCAGGTTTAAATCAAATAATGATTTTTGTTGATTAGGCAAACGTTGCTTATGCACATCTTTGTTGGTCTGAAATACTTTTTGCGTCTGGCTCAGGGTTTTAAAACCAGCTTTTGAGCTTTGATACAAAGATTTTTCAACAAATTTGCGCAGTTTAAACTGATCGAGTACATCACTTCCGGCAATTTTAGTTAAAAGTGAGAGTCCAAATCCTTGTGCCTTGTTTACCATATTGGTCATTGTTGTTTTCCATTTGCGTTGTTCTTATTTAATGCTGACATGCCAAAGATAGAAAAACCATGTCATAAATGACATGCATGATTGTCAAAGATAAACGGCGAGATTAGGTGGGATTCGATAGCTAAATAATTAATTAAGAATAGAAAAGTAAAAAGGCTTAAAAGTATTGTTATTTTAAAATTGACTTGGCTGACATTTGAGTCAGCCAAGTCTTGAAGTGTGCATTGAGTGATTATTGATATTTTTTAATCATACGACGAACATTGGTTTTTGCTTCAATGACGGTCATAAAGGTATATGCACCGATAAATTTACGGCTAATAAACATAAACTCTTTAGGTGGAACTGAGAAATAGCGAGATGCCATCGATTTTGACGCTTGTTGCATCACACGGCTATGTAATTGGCTTTTTTTCCAGTCATAGCGTTGTTGTTCGTCCATAACACCAGCAGGGATGTTTGGGTTATTTTCAGTGCTACTAAATGCCTCTGTCGCTAACAAAAAGACTTTAGCCATATCAGGTTTAATACTTTGTGGAATACCATCAAAGAACTCATAACCTGTCATCGCTTTGACCATTTGCTCAGAGCTATGGTGATAACCCGCGGTAATCAAATTACGTGCAACGCTTAATAGATGATCATCAAACTGACGGATCGCACCAAAGTCGAGGAGTACGATTTTATCTGGTACATCCGCACCATTGCCCAAACGCACCAAATAGTTTCCGAAGTTAGGGTCGGTTTGCATTTCACCCCATTCAAAAATTTCGCGTACGGCAATTTCGAGTGATGCTTCACCTAAGGCGTTACGGCGCTCTTGAGGAAGTGACAGCATTACTGGGCTGTTAATCGGTACACCACGTTCAAAGGTCATACACAGTACTTGAGGTGTTGAATAACCTTCAATGATTTGCGGCACGATATAGCGTGGGTCTTCTTTTAAGCGTGCAGCAAAACGGCGAGTGGTATCTGCTTCGATTTTATAATTTACTTCACGATGCATCATTTCACGAACTTCATCAAACCACTGATCAAATTCACGGGTTTGGGGCACCATTCGTGTCAGTTTGAGCATGTTTTTGAATAGATTCATATCCGAATCGATTGCATCTGCCACACCCGGATACTGGATTTTTAATACCAGTTCTAAACCATCAGATTTACGTTTTGCACGGTGAACTTGTGCCAAAGACGCAGTGCCAAGTGGCTCATGATCAATCACGAGATCATCAAGCTTTGAGCCAAGTTGATTTTGTAATTGGACTTTGATGGCTGGCCATGCCAATGCAACTGTTTGATTGTTCAAGGTGTTGAGGGCTTGGGTGATTTCTTCAGGCAGAAAATGTTCACCATACAACGCCATCATTTGCCCAATTTTTACAATCGAACCTTTTAATTTACCAATTTCTGCGACGAGATATTCAGCCTGATCTTTCATGGCTTTTTTACGTTTTTTCTCTTTTTCTTCTTCACTCGAAAAAATAGAAGTGGCGTTTGATGCTGCCCAACGAGTTCCCGCAAGTAGCGATGCCTTTGCGATAGATAAGCGTCGATCCATAGAAGACGTTTTCAAGTGTTTGAGCTTATCGTTCTGATCTGACATGTAAATTAAATCCTTTAATCAGCAATTCGCAGAAAAATACATTGTAGCTAATTTTAACGTTTCTTAACGTATTAAAATAGTTCAACTTACTGAATATGCAGTAAGCATTTGCAAACTTAAGCAAGATGCCGCGTAGACAGGTACATTGGAAAGAAAACTATAAACGATATTTGATTTTTACCGTATCATTTTGCATCAATGCGGCTTTATGTTCTTCAATATGTTGATGAATAAGATGTTGGACAGATTCGTCTTTAAATCCGGAAGCATAACCTTTGACAATAATAATGCTCGGTAAGCTAAAAAATAGGGTACGTGCGTTTTCTAGACTCGCATCAGGGAAAACTTGATGTTCGATCAGTAGTTGCTGAAAAAATGCCTTTTCAGTTTGCACATTTAAAGACTGAGTGTCTTCCCAATAGCTTTGACGCATAGCCATGAGGTTATTGTGCTTATAGCTCATTGGAGCTCCGCATTTAAAATTTAACTGTTTGTATGGGGATGATTTTAAGAAAATAAAGCTTAGGATCAAGTACAAATTGCTAAACAATTGAGCTTAAATTGGTTTTTATTCGTAATTTTCATCTATTTGGTTTTATAAAATGCTGAAGAAAGGCCTAAAGTACACATTTCATTTCAGCGAATGTATCAGACCTCATATATACGGTTATGAAATGCTTTCAAGCGGTGAATAATGCCGTATTTTTATTATAAATAGCATCAAAACAAGGTATCATAGGGCGTTTAAAAAATTATGAATTGGAGACGCCTTAAGTGGATCGACCGACTATTAGCCCTGAACATTTACAGGAAGCAGCTGAAAACCTATCAACAATTCGTGATTATATCCGCTTTGGGGTAACAGCTTTACGTCAATATGATGCCCACTTAGGACAAGGTACAGAAGACTATTTTGCTGAAAGCTCAGCATTGGTTTTACAAACGTTATCTCTAGATTGGAATGCAGATGCGGAAATCTTAGATGCGAAATTATTGCCAAGTGAAGTTGCAGAATTTTTAGCATTGTTAGAACGTCGTATTAATGAAAAAGTTCCGACGTCTTATTTACTTAACTTGTCGTATTTCTTTGGTAAGCCATTTTATGTCGATGAACGTGTACTGATTCCACGTTCTCCAATTGCAGAATTGATTGAAAACCGTTTTGCGCCGTATTGCTTAGGTGAAAATGGCGAGATGGGTGCTGCGGTTAATAACCTACCTGAAAATGCCAATCCAAAAACTCCTCAGCGCATTTTAGATATGTGTACGGGTTCGGGTTGTATCGCGATTGCCTTAGCTTATGCATTCCCAGACGCTGAAGTTGATGCAACAGATTTATCTAAAGATGCACTTGAAGTGGCACAAATTAACTGTGAACACCACAATAAACAATATCAAGTGGCATTACTCGAGTCTGATTTATTCGCCAAAATTCCAGCAGAAAATCAATATGATTTGATCGTGTCGAATCCGCCATATGTGGATGCTGAAGACATGGCAGATTTACCAGAAGAATTCCACCATGAACCTGAAATGGCGCTTGCTGCGGGTCAAGATGGTTTGGATCTTGTCCGTAAAATGTTGGCACAAGCTGCAGATTACCTGACTGAAGATGGCTTAATTGTGATCGAAGTGGGTAACTCTGAATGGGCAATGCGTCAAAACTTCAATACCGTTGATTTTTATTGGTTACAGTTCCAAAAAGGCGGTACAGGTATCTTTGCATTGACTGCTGCTCAATGCCGTCAATACCGTGATTTATTCATTCAATCTGTTAATTCATAAGGAGTCGTTGGCATGGCAGGTAATAGTATAGGGCAACTCTTCCGTGTAACGACTTGTGGTGAATCTCATGGTGTTGGCCTGATGGCCATTGTTGATGGGGTTCCACCAGGAATTGAACTGTCTGAAGCTGATTTGCAAAAGGATCTAGACCGCCGTAAGCCGGGTACATCGAAATTTGCAACGCAGCGTAAAGAGCCAGATGAAGTTGAAATTATTTCAGGTGTGTTTGAGGGTAAAACTACCGGTACTTCAATCGGTCTTTTAATCCGTAATACGGATCAGAAATCGAAAGATTATGGCAATATCGCGCAAACCTTCCGTCCGGGACATGCAGACTATACCTATACCCAAAAGTATGGTTTCCGTGACTACCGTGGCGGTGGCCGTTCAAGTGCGCGTGAAACTGCGATGCGTGTGGCAGCGGGTGCGATTGCCAAGAAATTCCTGTTTGAAAAATTTGGGATAGAAATCCGTGGTCATGTCACACAAATCGGTACTGAAAAAGCAGAAAAACTGGACTGGAACGAAGTTCCAAACAACCCGTTCTTCTGTGGTGATGTTGATGCGGTGCCGCGCTTTGAAGCGCTAGTAACATCGCTTCGTGAACAAGGCACAAGCTGTGGTGCACGCCTTGAAATTATTGCCTCTAAAGTCCCAGTGGGTTGGGGTGAGCCAGTATTCGATCGTTTAGATGCTGATATTGCACATGCCATGATGTCAATCAATGCCGTGAAAGGCGTGGAAATTGGTGATGGTTTTGGTGTCGCTGAGCAGTTCGGTCATGAAACCCGTGATGAACTCACAACAGATGGCTTCCTGGCAAACCATGCAGGCGGTATCTTGGGTGGTATTTCTAGCGGTCAGGACATTCGTGTTTCGATTGCACTAAAACCAACCGCTTCTATCACGACTCCAGGTAAAACCATTACCATTAACCGTGAAGATACTGACGTTCTAACTAAAGGCCGTCATGATCCTTGCGTAGGTGTGCGTGCGACACCGATTGCTGAAGCGATGCTAGCAATTGTGTTGATGGATCATTTCATGCGTCATCGTGCGCAAAATGCTGATGTGGTTGCGCCGTTTACACCGATTGAACCCAAGTGAGGAAACAAAGCGCTGCTTTGTTCCGAACGCGGTTAGTGAGTAGCGTTAGCGAGTCACAGTAGATAAATAACAAAGCGTTGCTTTGTTCCGAACGCGGTTAGTGAATAGCGTTAGCGAGTCACAGTGGATAAATAACAAAGCGCTGCTTTGTTTCGAACGCGGTTGGTGAGTAGCGTTAGCGAGTCACAGTGGATAAATAACAAAGCGTTGCTTTGTTCCGAACGCGGTTGGTGAGTAGCGTTAGCGAGTCACAGAGGATAAATAACAAAGCGTTGCTTTGTTTCAACGCGGTTGGTGAATAGCTTTAGCAAGTCACACTGATGAGCAAATTGCATAAAAAAACCAGACAATTGTCTGGTTTTTTTATTTCAGTAAAATAAGCCTATGAAAATAAATAGCTAAAGAATATGAATATAAGACATGCTTTACTTGAAGATATAGAGCAGCTTGAAAGCTTAATGAATACAGCCTATCGGGAAAATCATCCAAAGAGCTGGACGACAGAACATCATATTGTTCGAGGAAATCGAATAAATGCGTCTCAACTCAGTCAACTCTTACAAAAAAGGGATTTTCATTTATATGTGATTGAGTCGGTTCATGCGCAGATCATGGGGTGTATTGGTATTCAAATGCGGGGAATGAGCTGTGAAATTGGTCATTTTGCAATTCATCCAAATGAGCAAGCTCAGGGCTTAGGAAAAAAATTATTGCAATTCGCAGAACAGCAAGCGATGTTGATTGAACCCAATGTTGAAGAATTTGTAATGTATGTGATTGATCGGCGTTTAGAATTAATAAAATATTATCAACGACGTGGCTATAAGCTAACAGATGAAAATCAAGCCTATCCTCTTCATCTAGAGGTAGGTCAACCGATGTGTGAACTCACAATTAAACAACTAATTAAACGAATAAAATAAAGACCATGTGATGCATTTGATCAATTTATAAAGCGAGATGAATAAAAAATCCCCAAAAAACATACACTAACTTTTGGGATTTTGATTTTAGACTATTTGGGCTTAAGAGTAAGCACGTAAAAATAGTCGGTAGGCATCTGATGATTTTTGGTTTTTTAGCATATAGTGTGCGATTTCACCTTGGTTGGTATTCATAATCACCGCAATATCTTTTGCGTCACAAAATTGTTTAAGCACAGTATCTGGGATCATCACGGTATTAGAAGAATCAATCACATTTGAATTATCTAAGCGACGATAATTTGTTTGACCTATTGCAGGATAAGACAATACTTTGCCGTCGATCACAAAAGATATTTCATTCATATCAAGCTGCTGTTGATCATAAGAATGCAGTGAAAGTGCATACTCACCTTTATTCTTTTGCTAATCAATTGCAAGTTCAGGACATTTTTGCCCAGCTTCACATAGTAACTGACCTCGAGTAATGGTTCGTTGGATCACTTTGCTGTTTTCAACGGTATTCACACCATTTAGCTTCAAGGTTCTTGTTTCAGGATTATTTTTAGGTACGGTAATACAACCTGTGAGTAGTAGGAATGTAAATCCTAGAACTAAATAATTTTTCATGCGTATTTCCATGTTAGCGTTATTTTTATGAGCAATATTTATTTTGGCGCATATTCACACAGGAAAACAAAAAAGTAAAATACATCACACTTTTCTAGTTTTGTTCGAGCACTGCTTTGATATAAGTGGTCGATATTTTAATAAAAAATATTATTAAGTGATGTAAATCTTATTTCATTGAAATTTAGATAACTTAAGCAAGATCTGTGATTTTGCGCTATCAATCTGCTCGGGATTGGTTTGTCGAGACAATTGAACACGTGGTTTTTCACCTAAAAAATATTTGATCCGTTCAGCATTTGCACCTGATGGATGGGGAAGTCCTGCTAGAATTTGTTGATCATTTAAATAGCCTAAGCTACATACATAATTTAAAACCTCATCTACACCTTTGCCTAGCGGGATATAAATTGCGTTCGGAAGCTGTTGAACCAAAGGAATAAAATAATCATCAATATGTTGTTTTAATAATTCATTTTTTAGCATTGCGGGTGTTGAACCTGCATAATTTTTTCCATTGACCAAAATGCATTGCTGTAAAACCGAGCACATTTGCACTATATCTTGATGATTGCTAAATAGCTCAGCAGTGGTCTGTATGCCTAATTGATTGTGTAATCCAATATGATCTAGCAGTTGAGTTAAATTTTTACGAATAGGGCCACTAAAAGCACCACTATTCTTGGCAAGTTTAAGAATGTTTTCCTCAGATAATTGCTGTTCTAAGCTGTCCTTCGCTGCGATTAATGAATTACGCCATTGTTGTTGGCCTGGGCAGATGCCGACGATGACCACTTTTGCATCATGATTTATGGCCTCGAATGGTGCATAAAAACTTTGAACAGGCCCCAGAGTCTTAAGAAGGAGTAAATCACTTTGGGTTAATTCTTCAATAGAATGTGTTTTGATCACAGATGCAAAGCGAGAGAAAAGCGTAGAATCCGACATAAAACTTCAATCTTTCTAGTTATAAATTTCATTTAATATTTTAAACCTTTATTTTAAAGATGAAGTATTTAGGTGTAGGAAAAATGATTTTAAATTTATAACCTAACAACTTAAATCGATATAAAAATAATATTTAACAATATTGACCCAAATAGGACTTGAGATTTGGTACAAATATTGCTCATATCTAACTAAGGCAATACCAAGATGAATGCCGAATAAAAATGAATGGATGATTGCAGGAGAGAAGCACAGATCGTGCTCGCCGAAGGAGCAAGTTCCCCCAGGAAACTCTCAGGCAAAAGGACTGTAATCATATAAAAATCTGGAGAGAAGTAGGCTAGACCTACTCACCGAAGGGGAAGGTTCACATTGCTTCGCAAGGAACCAAAGCTCTCAGGTACCAATGACAGATGGGGCGAACATAGGAAATATAATTTCCAAGGAGCCTATATGTGTCATATTGTTGTGATTGGTGCAGGTATTACTGGGGTAACGACAGCTTACGAACTCGGATTACTCGGTTATCGTGTCACTGTGGTCGATAAACATCTTTATCCTGCGATGGAAACGTCGTTTGCCAATGGTGGACAATTATCAGCGTGTAATGCTGAAGTCTGGAACCAAAAAGCAACGGTAGTGAAAGGCATCAAATGGATGTCACAAAAAACCGCGCCATTATTATTAAATCCAAGTTTTAATCTACACAAATATTCATGGCTCTTTGAGTTTATGGGGCATATTAAAGATTACCGTGAAAATACTCACGAGACCGTCCGTCTTGCATTGATGGCACGTCAGCGTTTATTTGAAATTGCTGAGCATGAAAACTTGCAGTTTGATTTAGAAAAACGCGGCATTTTACATTTCTTTCATAATCAACATGATTATGAGGTGGCGACTCAAGTTAATAATATGCTCTGTGAAGGTGGTTTAGAGCGTCATCCTGTGACATTAGCTGAAATCCGTGACATTGAGCCTAGTCTGACAGGTGAATACTATGGAGGCTTTTATTGTCCGGGTGATGCCACTGGAGATATCCATAAATTTACAACGCAGCTTGCCAAAGCAACGGAACGCTTTGATGTGAAATATATGTGGGGTTTTGAGGTGACTGACTTTGAGCATCATACAAAAGGTGTCAATGTTCGATTAAAAGCCAGTGATGAAAATATGGAAAATCCTGATGCAGATAGCATACTTGAGGCAGATGCTGTAGTGGTCTGTGGTGGCGTAGGTAGTTATGAACTTGCACATAAACTCGGTGATCGCGTAAATGTGTATCCAGTCAAAGGATATTCAATCACCATTAATTTAAATGATGAACAAAGTCAGGCCAATGCGCCTTGGGTAAGTCTGTTGGATGAAAGTGCCAAAATTGTGACTTCACGCTTAGGTGCAAATCGACTCCGTGTTGCAGGTACGGCAGAGTTTAATGGCTATAACCGAGATATTCGTGCCGATCGCATTCAGCCTTTAATTGATTGGTCGAATCGTAATTTTAATCTATCAACAGAACATGTGGTGCCGTGGGCGGGTTTACGACCAATGATGCCCAATATGATGCCAGTAGTGCATGCAGGTAAGCGAGATCATATTTTCTATAATACAGGGCATGGTCACCTTGGATGGACTTTATCTGCGGCAACAGCTGCAATGATCAGCCAGCAAGTGCAGCAAACACATCCGATTTAACTGACATATTGTAGACATCAAAAAAGCCTCAATGTTGAGGCTTTTTTGTATTTTTCTAAGTCATTCGAATTTGATCTTAATCATATAAACGATAAATCCCTGCAAAACGTTCACAGCCTTTTTGTTCGGTTTTTACTGAGAGTAAGGCCTTACTGTAATTGAACTGATATTTGCAGTCGTGTTCATTATCGGTGATTTGATTTTTTTGTTCGGGTGTTGTGTAAGCTAAAAATGGAATGGTTTGTGTTTCAACTCGATTGTTCGGATTACGATAGGCAATGCCTTCGATTTTGATGCTGTCTTTGCCCAGTTGATGCACTTTTAAATGTACAGGTGATGTCGCAAAATGGCCATTTTCAAATTTAAGATAATGCTGCGTTAAACTTTGGTTCATTGAGGTATAAATATTCAAATCTTCATAGCGAAGCTCGAATTGTTGTTTAAAACACTCCAAGTTTTTGCATTGCTGAACCCGACTGTACCATAATTTTTGCGTATCTATCAGCAAGCGTACAGGGGCATCTGTAATCAACTGTGCCGTTAAAAAAAGCCCATCTAGCTTTTCACGTTGTTCTTCAAAACCGTTAGAACAGTAATTTTTTTTTGCCTGAGTATTGGCCTGATCACAGTCTATCTTTTCTGCATGCGTAAACGTCGCTAGGCCAGAACCTATTAGCAGAACAAGTCCGAATTTTTTGATGATATTTATTTCAGTTTTCAACAGCATGATCGCTTATACTTTCACTATGTTGCGCTTGCCCACACTATAGCGAAATAGAAAGCGTGAATACAAGATTTCAATCATTATTTTCTCAAGGAACTCAAGCATGATAGCTCAAATTCGTATCGGTCAGGGCATGGATGTGCATGCATTTGAAGAAGGTGACTTTGTAACGCTTGCTGGTGTTCAAATTCCACATACACATGGACTCAAAGCACATTCAGACGGTGATGTAGTACTACATGCGCTTTGTGATGCATTATTAGGTGCTTTGGCACTTGGAGATATTGGTCAGCATTTTCCAGATACAGATCCTAAATTTAAAGGTGCCGATAGTCGAGTACTTTTAAAACACGTTTATCAACTGATTTTAGACCGTGGATACGTACTTAATAATGCTGATATTACTGTGGCTTGTGAGCGTCCTAAACTAGCAAAACATAATTTAGAAATGCGTCAAAGCATCGCAGATGTTATGGATGTTGAAGTCACACAAATTAGCATCAAAGCGACCACCACCGAAAAATTAGGGTTTACTGGTCGCCAAGAAGGTATTCTTTCTACTGCAACAGTACTGATTTCTCACGCAAAATGATCTGGATGGATCAGCGCATGTTGTAAATCTTGAGTTGCTTTACGGCCTTGGAGTTGTAAGGCAACCGCATGGATTAAACCTGTCCATGTTTCATTGGGTTCCCAAATTTGATGCATCAAATCTTGAGCCTTTGGCACATCAACATCCATATAGTATTGACGATATAAATACATCAAACTGCTGACACGGAAGTTTTTCGCACAGTGTAGCCAAACAGTTTGACCTTGAACCAAATGGTCAATCATATCGAGTACTAAAAGGCATTGATCATCTGAAGGGGTATCCCAAGAGATCGGAACTTGGATGTAGTTCAGGCCTAGATCTAGGCAAATGCGGTCTTCATGCTCGATATGATTGGATGCATCGGTCAGTGCTAAATTAATAACCGTTGAAACACCATATTCTTTGATCGTTTGAAGCTCAGAAGGAGATGGTTGACCGGACGTTAATAAGTGTTCATGTATATATTGGAAGTTTTCAATGTGACTTAACGCATTTTCGATTTCATTCATCTGACAAATAATCCTTCAAAGTAAAACGCCATCTTGAAGATGGCGTTTTTCATTCACTTAGCGTGTCGGTAACACATCTTTAAGTGCTTCATGCATCTCTAACAAGACTTTTTCAGTCGTATCCCAATCGATACAGCCATCAGTCACTGATTTACCATATTCGAGGTCACAGAGGTTGGCAGGAATATCTTGACGACCACCTTTTAAGTGACTTTCTACCATAATACCCACGATTGACTTGTTTCCGTCAAGGATTTGTTCAGTAATATTTTTCAGAACAAGGGGTTGTAGGTACGGGTCTTTGTTTGAGTTTGCATGACTGGTATCAATCATGATTTTGCCACTAACTTTTGCTTTGGCTAATGCCGCTTCGGCATCTGCAACAGAACCTGCGTCGTAGTTTGGTTTACCGTTACCGCCACGAAGTACAACGTGTGCATATGGGTTACCACTGGTACGAATAACAGAAACTTGACCTTGGTCGCTTAAGCCCAAGAAGCTATGACCATGTTTAACAGATTGCATGGCATTGGTCGCAACGGTTAAACCGCCATCTGTACCATTTTTAAAGCCCACAGGTGAAGAAAGGCCAGAAGACATTTCACGATGTGTTTGGCTTTCAGTGGTACGCGCACCAATCGCTGACCAAGAGATAAGATCTTGGTAGTACTGTGGTGAGTTTGGATCGAGTGCTTCAGTTGCACAAGGCAAACCTTTTTCATTCAATTCAAGTAAAAGTTTACGACCAATACGTAAGCCTTTTTCGATGTTGAAAGAGTCGTTCATGTCAGGGTCATTAATTAGACCTTTCCAACCCACAGTGGTACGTGGTTTTTCAAAATACACACGCATCACGACATAAATCGTATCTTGGATTTTGTCACTTAAAACTTTTAAACGGTCAGCATAATCATGTGCAGCGACTGTGTCGTGAATTGAACATGGACCAATGACAACAAAAAGACGTTTGTCATTTCCATCTAAAATATTACGTACAGTTTCACGGCCCTTAAGGACTGTTTGATAGGCAGTTTCAGTCAGAGGTAGCTCTTTTTTTAGTTCTGCAGGAGTAACAAGAGGCTGAATGCTTTTTACATTCACGTCATCAATGTCGTTTTGGGTAATAGAATTTGACTGTAAAGTATTCATTGCCGTCACTGGTTTGATTATACAAAAGGTTGTTTCGTGAGCCGAATATAACATGAATATAGCATTCAAATGTTATAAAAAAGATCAATAAGTCTCTGAAAAAAAAGTGATGAATCGGGCAGTTAATTTAAACCTGCTGACTATTCACCGTCGGTGCGATCAACATTGCAGTTGTTGGTTTTTCGACAGGTTTTGATTTTACTGGATTAATGATGAAATTCATGCCTAAAACAAACAAGGTAATACCTAAGACTTTACGAATGACTTTTTCAGGTAAACGTGAGCTGATTAAAGTTCCGACCACAATCGCTGGAATTGAACCCACCAATAACCAACCTAATAAAAGAAAATCGACATTACCAGAGCTCATATGACCCAAGCCAGCAACCAGTGTAAGAAGCACGGCATGAACGACGTCAGAACCAATAATACGAATCATCGGTAAGTTCGGGAACATGAGCACTAAAGCCATAATACCGAAGGCACCTGCACCAACAGACGATAGGGTAACGAATACGCCTAAAATAATCCCCATGATGATGATATATGCACGCTTATTTTTTGCTTGGAAATTGATCCGTTCAAGATCCGCACTCATATCATCCAACTGATCATTTTTTCGAAATTTATTAAAGAATTTTTCGATATGACCACGGAAAATAATGGAGATCCCTGTAATGGTCAGCATAAAACCCAAAAACATGGTTAACACGGTTTTGTAATGTGTCGATTGGCTGAGATAATTTTCAAGTACCCAATGGGTTGCAAAAGACGCAGGGATACTGCCGACAGCAAGCCAAATAACAATGGTCCATACGATATTCATTTTACGTGCATGAACTAAAGAACCACAAAATTTTGAAATTGCGGCATATAGTAAGTCTGTGCCAATCGCAATATGAGGTTCAATTTTATACAGGCTAATCAGGATCGGGGTCATCAGTGAACCACCGCCAACACCGGTAATACCTACGCAGAAACCTACAATTACACCTGCCAGAATGAACTCTAAAGGACCGACCATCGCTGAATGCCAAATATCAAAAAACGTGCATATCTTATGACTAATTAATATAAGTCGTTGTCTCGATTAGTGATTTACTTGTGAAAAAAATAGATAAAGAATAATTTAATTTGGAAATTAATAAATTTTATATAAGCTAAGTTATTGATTTCGGCTTTCTCAACTGGTTGATAGTTCAAATGGAGATTATGCTGCAGTGAAATCATGTATTAAGAATATAAAGGAGTGACGATCTGAAAATAGATATCCAATGTCTAAAACGCACCGTAGGTTTATTTTCCTAGTCTTTAATTAGTTATTTATCGATATATGCGACTGTGAACTTAAAGTCCATTCCTGCAAAATCTATACTCCTTAAAAAGATAAGGTTTCGCCATTATTCGAATATGGGTAGAAGGACACTAACTAGACATTTTAACCATGCGACAGGGCTACCAATTGTCACATGGTTAAATAATGAAAGACTGCGATATGCGGCTGAATTGCTCGAATTGACAGATTATTCAGTTGATAAACTTGCGGAAGCCTCTGGTTTTAATACCGCAGTGCTATTTCGTAAAATGTTTAAGAATAAATACGGCACAAATCCGAACCATTGGCGGAAAAATTTTAATCAGAAGCTAAGTAGCAGTGATGAATATTTCTAAGATGGTGAATTAAAGACGTGCAGCTTTTTTTAGGAAATCTATTAACTTTGCGAAGGACTCGTATAGAATCTATAGCTAAAGAAAATTGAGTTAAAAGGACAGACTTTTGCAAAATCGGAAACTTAAAATTGGCATCGTGGTTGGGGAAGTATCGGGGGATACATTAGGCGCCAAGCTTATCCGTAGTTTTCGAGAGCAAGGGATTGATGCGGAATTTGAAGGCATTGGTGGTCCGCAAATGATTGCAGAAGGCTTTAACAGCTATTATCCGATGGATATTTTATCGGTGATGGGGATTGTTGAAGTCTTAAAAGATATTAAAAAACTCTTTGCTGTACGTGATGGTCTGGTTGAAAAATGGACTGAAAACCCTGTCGATGTTTTTGTAGGGATAGATGCACCGGATTTTAATTTGCGTTTATCTAAGAGCTTAAAGCAAAAACAGCTACCAATTAAAACAGTGCAATATGTCAGCCCTTCAGTGTGGGCATGGCGACAAGGCCGTGTACATGGCATCAAGGCGAGTATCGATTTAGTCCTTTGTTTATTTCCTTTCGAAAAAGCGTTTTTCCAAAAATGGCAAGTTCCGGCTGCATTTGTCGGACATCCATTGGCAAGTCAGTTGCCTTTAGATAATCCACTCGTTGCGGCTAAACACGAGTTAGGCTTAGATGAGCATCAAAAACACATTGCATTACTTCCGGGCAGCCGTCGCGGTGAAATTGAGCGCTTAGGGCCTTTGGTACTGTCTGCCGCACAGATTTTGACGGAGCAGCATCCAGACTATGTGTTCCTGATTCCTGCAATCAATGATGCACGTAAACAGCAAATCGAAGTGTTGCTCAAGCAGTACCCTGAAGCATTACAAGCCAAAGTTCGCTTGATGGAAAACACCGATACCGAATCTAAAATTGGCCGTCAGGTGATGAACGCATCGAATATTGTCGCTTTGGCATCTGGTACAGCAACCTTAGAAGCGATGCTTTTACACCGCCCAATGGTGACCTTTTATAAGTTAAATTGGCTGACCTACCATGTGGTGAAATTACTGATCAAAATTCCGTATTATTCATTGCCAAATATTATTGCGGGCAAAAAGGTGATTCAGGAACTTATTCAACATGATGCAACACCTGAAAAATTAGCAGCAGAAATTGAAAGCTTGATGGATGTTGAAAAATCGCAAGTTCAAGTGATGCAGCACATCACCATGCATAAACAACTGCTTTCAGGCAACAGTGAAAACCCTGTGGAAGCGATTTTAAAGCTTTTAGATTAAACCTTTAAGATGACTCAGTTTTTGCGAGTTGATGCTGCTGTCGATACTGGCTCGGTGTGAGATCATAAAACTTTTTAAAAGTTTGGCTAAATGCCGTTTCAGATGAGTAACCTATACGATGGGCAATTTGCTGAATAGTCAGTTGCCCCATTTGTAAGTGCTGTGTTGCCAGTCGCAAACGATGTTGCTGCAAATAGGCGAGTGGAGATTCACCGAGCATTTGAGTGAATAAACTGGCAAATTTAGAACGTGACATGCAACATTGTTCTGCCAAGCTTTCGACGGTCCAAGCATGCTGTGGTTGTTCATGAATCGCGGCCAAAGCGTTGGATAATTCAGGATGACTCAAGGCATGCAACCAACTGCTTGAATCAGACAAGGCTGCAATATAATCACGCACACATTCGATAAATAAAATACTCACCAAATGATCCAAAATTTTGTCGCGGCCTGGACGGATCTGATGCGCTTCAACTGCCAGAAAATGTAAGCCAATTTGCAACCATTCCGGTGTGGTACTGCTCATGATATGTGGTGTATGTAACAGCGTGGGGAGTGCATTCACTAAGGGCTTTGCCATAATGCTGTCGACATGCCCACGGATCGCTAGTACAAACAATTCTTCTGCTTCATGAGATTCGGCAGAATTTAAATCAATGGTTTTATTTCGTTGCTCTTGAAACAGTGGTGTGATGTTCACTGATTCGACCAAGATATCAGACTGTATAGATTTGCAGTGATGGTTTTGCCCTGACGGAATAAGGCAAAGATCGCCAGCTTCAAGTAAGACCTGCTCTTGATCTATATGTACAACACACTGACCTTGAATCACTACATACGCAACCATGGCATTGTGATCTTGAAAATGAAAAGCCCAAGGATGCTGTGATTTCAAATAAATATATTCAGATCGATGGAGATGAATATCATCAAAAATTTTACTTAAAGCATCCATATTTCAAATATTTACTCATATTAATTTTGTATTTATAGATGGTCACTATGTGCTTAAAGGTCAACATTTATCCTTAAATGCCAAAGACGATAGCATAGTTTTTTTGGACGCTTAAAACTGTTCTGGCTGCCCATATTTTACGAATATAAACACAGAAGAAGTAATTAAGGAAGTCTAGCGCATGAATGCACCAGTAAAATTAAATGAACAGCAGCTCGCTCAGTTAGAAAGTAAAATCGGTAGTGTTTTAGATAAAAAACGTTATGGTTGGCTATTGAGTCCAGGTTTACCAGTCATTGGTATGGGGATCTTGGCGGGTTATCATTTTGGTCCCAAACCGACAAAAAAACTATTTGCCATGGGCGGGCCGCTTCTACTGCATGTCATTATTCCTGCACTAGATGCACTGATCGGTGATGATGCCAATAACCCGACAGATGATGACATTAAAGTTTTAGTGAATGATCCTTATTATGATCGTATTGTCAAATTATTTATTCCACTGCAAATGGCAGCGAATGCTTTTGCTGGCTATGTGGTTACCCGTAAAGATGTTTCATTATTAGATCAAGTTCTACTTGGGATTTCGATGGGTGCCATCAATGGCGTCGGTGTAAATACAGCACATGAACTCTGCCATCGACCTCATAAAAAAGACCATTATTGGGCACATGCGACGCTCGCACCTTTGGGTTATAGCCATTTCCGCATTGAACATCCTTATGGACACCATAAACGTGCGGCAACACCTGAAGATCCTGCATCCTCAAAAATGGGCGAAACCTTTTATGAGTTTTGGCCACGCACTGTATTTGGTGGAATTAAATCGGCGGTGCAGATTGAGAAACAACGCTTAAAACGTAAAGGTTTAAGTTTCTTTTCGAAGGACAATGAGCTGTTTCATGGTTGGGCGATGAGTGCTGGTTTTCATACCGCGATGCTGAAAATGTTTGGTAAAGGCGTGACACCGTATTTAGTTACACAGGCCTTTTATGGAATCAGCCTTTTTGAAATTATTAATTATATTGAACATTATGGCCTGAAGCGTGAGCAAAAACTGGATGGAAGTTATGCGCGAACCATGCCTCAACATAGTTGGAATAACAATAATATCGTGACCAATCTATTTTTGTATCAATTACAGCGACATTCAGACCATCATGCATATCCGACTCGTCCATTTCAGGCTTTAAGACATTTTGATGAAGCGCCAGAGTTGCCTAGCGGCTATGCCACTATGCTAATTCCTGCTTTAGTACCCTCTATTTGGTTTAAGATGATGGATAAACGTGTCTATGATCACTACCAAGGCGATTTAACTAAAGCCAATATTCATCCTAAACGTCGTGCAAGTATTTTTAAAAAGTTTGCAATTTCAGACGTTTAAATCGAATACCTGATAAGAAGAATCCCAAGCTTGTTTAGTTGGAATTTTTTATTGTGCGTATTATTAACCGATGCTACGCAGTAACATCAGAAGCGCACGTTGATTCAAATAAAAGAACGATACACGGTAACGTCATCCGAAATTGTTTGAGACAAGACTTATTGTAATCAAAAATGTTTCTGCGATTCTTTGAATAATTAGACGTTAGTGAACGAGTTTTGTCGGTGAGGTGCATTGCACCGCAAGATGGTTTCCTTTCGAAGCTTCGCTTCTCATTTTGCCGAATGAGAAACAACGTTTCGTAAGAGTATCTCCAGCCGAAGGCTAATACCTTTATTCAATCCTTAGATGTAAGACACCGTCGCATTGACTTAAAAATCATTTTTAAAATGTGAAATTAATTCTACATACGTAACATCAATTAAAATCCCAAATTTTCTATTTGAAATTTAGTCACTTCTCAAGACCACCAATAGCGCAAAATGTGGAAAAAAATCGGTGCTGAAAAGCAGATGGAATCAATTCGGTCGAGCATGCCACCATGGCCTTGGATGAGTTGTCCCCAATCTTTTACACCACGATCGCGTTTAATGGCTGACATGACAAGACCACCAAAGAAACCGAATATACAAACAATAAAACCAATACATGCAGCCTGTAGATAGCTAAAGGGTGTAAGCCATGACATAGCAACACCTAATGCAGTGGCTAAAGCAATGCCTCCGATTAATCCTTCTACGGTCTTAGATGGTGAAAGTATCGGTGCGACTTTGTGTTTTCCAAATAGCTTGCCACAGACATATTGTAAGACATCGGAGGCTTGTACCACCATGATCAGCCAGATCGCTAGCCAAATTTTTTCACCTTCAAATCCGGGAAGTTTAAGATTTAATAGCGCAGGCACATGCGAAATACAGAATACGCTGATCATTAAGCCCCATTGAATTTTTGAACTGCGTTCTAAGAATCGCGTGGTATCTTCGGCTTTGAGTGTAGCGATAGGGATAAGAAGAAATACATACAGCGGAATAAAAATAGAATATAGCCCGTACCAGTCGATATACACCAAGTAATACTGGTAAGGGATGACAAAATAAAAAGCGATCAGCAACGGAAGATAATCACCGCGACGGGTTGGCAGTAAACTGATAAATTCACGTAAAGCAAAGAGTGAAATCAACGCAAACAGGATCACAAAGGCAATTTTGCCTAATGAAATTGCTACACCAAGTACCAACAACATGACCCACCATGCATTGATCCGCGCATTTAAATTGTCGATGACCGGTGCTGGTGCATAACCCGCTTTAAATTTTAGTATTGAGCCAATGGTTGAGGCAATAATCAAAATAACTGCAAAGATACCAAACAATACATAGGTCATTTGCGCATTGGTGAATTCCATTATTGATACTCCAATGCTTTTAATTTGAGTAATTCTTCCTGAGCGTAGTTTAAAAACTCAGTTTTACTGTGTTCATTATGGGCTTCTAAAGGTTTGCCAAAAATAACGGTAGATAATAATGGCAATGGTATAAGCGCGCCTTTAGGCATGACACGTTTTAAATTAGAGATCCACACTGGTACGATTTCAACATCAGGAAATTGATTTTTGAGATGGAATAAACCGCTTTTAAACTCTAATATTTCAACGTCATCATTTAAATTTCGAGTACCTTCAGGAAAGAAAATAATCGAGTCACCTTGTGCTAATACGGTTTTGATCGGTTCTAATGGATCTTGATTTTGCTCTCGATTTCGCTGAATAGTGACGCCAGTAAACGTATCTTGAATGAGAAAACGTCGAAAGCCATCTTTTAGCCAATAATCCGAAGCCGCTACAGGACGCGTATTTCGTCTGAGATCTGTCGGTAGTGATGACCAAAGCAAAATAAAGTCGATATGGCTATTATGATTTGCATAATAAATACGCTGCTTCATTACAGGTTTACACCCGACCCATAGACTCCGCGCGCCCGTGAGCAGCCGCGCACCACGACGAGTGAGAAAGGCAATATAGCGAGCAATTGAACGGCTTAAAAAATTACCTTTCATTGGTGAGTGAGCATTCCTTGAAGTGTCTAATGGAGTTGGCATAGTTCAAATTATTGTGAATTATTTATACAGTAAAAATATGCAGAGGAATGCGATGTATTGCAAGCAAAGCACAAAGATCTGCCATTTAAATAAAGCCAGACAACCTAATTCACGCAGCTCCCATGCGCGACCACATTTATTTGCAGGCATTAATTTTAAGTTGATTAAACTTAAGTCCAGCTCCTTGGTGGTTTGTTCAAGGTTTTGAGTTTGGCTGTATTCAGCGACAGTGGCTAAAAGTGCCGAATCAAATTTGATTCTCAGGCTTAAATAATGTTGTATTCCGAGCAAAACTAGACAAATTAATAAATATAGCAAATCGAATAGCATCACATTACCAAACTGGATAATGAGCCAGAGCGTGAGGATCGCTGCTACATAAGCTGAAATGAGCAATCCAATGGTGGATTGTAACAACTTTGATAGCACCACAAGTTGTAAATTCATGGTACAAGTCCTTTAAGTTTTAAACGATAAGTATTTAAATGTTTTATTTGCGGTGTTTTAAGCACAACCCAAGGACGGTTATGGCGAATAATCCGTAAAACATCTTCGACTGAATATTCAGGATGTTGTTTCAATAATAATGCGGCAACTACAGCACTACTTCGTGAATATCCCAAAGCACAGAAGACCAAGATGTTTTGTGCTTCATCATTGTTATTAGATTTCAAGAATAGTTCTAAAGACTCTACAGCATTATGTAGCTGATTGGCCTGTAAAGGAATCAGGTCTAAACTCAAGTTTTGAGCATAGGAGCATTTTGGATAAGTGGGTAATTCTGCGCAACAATCGAGTAAAGTATCATATTGCTGCATGACGTGTTTGGACGGATAGCGACCTAAATAAATATAACTCTGATTGATTTTGATGATTTTAGAATCTTCAGGATGGCGATAAGTCCAGATTCGGCTATTGATCCAAGCAAATACAAAGTAAGGCGCAAACAATATTTTTGCAGCAATGGTCATATCACCATGACTGAGTTTTTGAAAAAAATGGGGTCGATTGAATAAATATGCAAACGCAACTAAAAGCAGACTGCTTGCAGGATAGAGCAGCCAAAGCCACCAACCTTTTGCATGTGCGATTGCGCTACAAAATAAGGCAGCAAACAGATAAAGGATCCCGATTTTAATGTGCTTTAAGCTTAGCCGACTCTGTATATTTTTAGCCCATGGCGCAGAGCCAGCCATCGGGAATAGCCATAAACATAAGGCACCGACCAATAAACCCGTTGGGATATCTATAAAATGGTGCTGCCAAGTGGTTAGAACTGAGAGACCGATCAAAAAGGACCAACCATCTACCAGATATTTTAGTTTGCCTGTGCTATGCCGACGGTAAAAATCCCAAAGAATCACCAGTAGCACAATATGCAGAGAGGGTGCTTGATTGAAGGGTTTATCAAAGCCCATCAAGACATCAAACCACAGCCCGAAAAAACCTGTGAGTTCGGGGCGCTCAAAGCTAAAACGTAGCGGGAAAAGTAAAAAGCAGCTGATTGAAAGGATTTGTGCCGAAAATAGTCGCAGTACATGTTGTTTTAATTCAAACTTATTCCAACAAAGTAATAAAGACAAACCATAGAACAGATCAATCGACCAATACGGCACAATACTCCATGGCCAAAGTGGAATATATTTTTCCCATTCAAAGACGATAACAGGTACGGAAGCTAAGCCCGCAGCGTATTGATTGGCAAAACCATAACTTAAGAAGAAAAAAGGTGCCAGAAATACCAAACACAGTAGGCCGTATTTCCAAGTTCCTTTTTCAGTATCCAGTTTATGCATAAGATTGACCGTCCAAGCTTAAATTTTTTGTGCAACGGAAACGGTGAAAATACCAAACTCATCAATAACTTGATCGATTTTTTTGAAACCAGCTTGCTCAACTAATGCATCCATTTCTGCTTGTGAGCGTAAACGCATCACCCATGCATCTCCTTGGCGATGTGAGGTCAGAGCACGGGCAATAAACTCTTGTTGCGGATGCCAAATTTGACCTGTGTAGATGAGATAACCATCTTTCTCAATGGCCTGACATAAGCCGGATAAGGACTGTCTGAGTAAATCATTATCACTAAATAATTCGTATAAACCTGAGACCACGGCTAGAGTGGGTTTAGGTTCAACACTGGCTAATGAAGTGGCATCAAAGGCATCCGCTTCTACAAATTTGGCAATCTGGCTTAAACCTCTTTGCTCAATCATTGCTTGACCCGCTTGTACATTGATAGAGCTATAGTCTCTAAGCAGGATGGATTCAGGCTGTTGAGGCAGTTTTTGTACAGCATCTAAAATATATCGGCCATGGCCTGCAGCAATATCCATAATCCGTACCGCGTGTTGGGCATCATTTAACTTAGAAGCATATTTCGTTAATAGCGCTTCAATATTTTGTTTTCTAACGCGAATACCACGCCAACCAATCGCATTTAAATATTGTCGATCGATGATGTTACCCAGTGCATTTTGGCTTTCTGATTTATCTCTGTAGACAAAATCTAAGGTACTGCCGGAGTCATATCCTGTCTCTTCACCAATTTTTAAACCCTTGGAAAAGAGACTACCAATTTTAAGATTTTGTTTGGTTAAGCTCCAAAATGCATGTTTTAAAGAATGTTTTGGAAGCGTTGAACTTAAGGTTTCTGCTACAGCACAGCTCGGGCCAATTTTATCGGCATCTAAAAGTTTAGGTGCGGAATAGGGTTGTTTAAAACATTGTTGAATAAAGCGATAGATTTTATCTGTGGCGATTTTGCGATGTTTTTCACCTAAAGTATCATGATAAAAACCATCTAAGACGTGAAATTCCTTCAATGGATGAGGGAGTTTTTGATAAAACGCCAATTGCGGTTTTTGATGCACCACGAAGTCAGATCCTGAACATAAGACTTGAGTAGGAACAAAAATATTTTGTGCATCTTTAACGATTCGATCTGAAGCTGCGTATAGCCCCAGCAGCATCCGGACTGAAATGGCCCGAGCGATTTTTGGGTCAGTATCATATCTTTGCGCACGTGCAGTATCGTGTGTCAACATTTTGGCTTTGACATAACTATTAATAAAAAAGTTGCCAGCGAATTTATTGAGAAGTGTTAAGCCAGGTTTTGCAAAAGGCACATAGAGTTTGATGTCAAATGCAGGCGAGGCAAGGCATAAAGCACGGATTTTAGGGGCATAATCATGCACCCATGTCGCGGCTAAAACAGCACCAACGCTTTGAGCTACAATTGCTATATTTTCTGATCGGATTTGGTAAGTCTGTTCAATATGCTGAACAAAATATTGAATGTCTTGAACGCATGCGGAAAAACTCGGTGCATCACCACGTTCACCTGGGGTATTGCCGTGACCTCGCGCATCCCAAGCGAAAAAATCAAAATCAGGCAAATTCAATTCATTGACCAAATGCGCCATTCGTCCCGAATGTTCATGGCCACGATGAAATAAGATCACCGCTTTTTTCTTACGGTTGCTTTTTAAACTGCTATTTTCCCAATGTTGATAAAACAAGGATGTTCCATCATGGCTCGTAAAGGTATGCTGAGTATTGTTATACATTGTGTTGTTCTCAAAATAATGAATCGACTGACGATCTAAACTGAAATTTATTGTGGGTTGATAATGCTATTTTTAATGCGGTTATAAATCGTGATAAATAATAAAAAGATGATAATAATCAAAATACTATTGCAAATAAGAGACAATGTATTTAAACCGAAGTTAAATATAGAAGAAGTCACGATCACGATACAGATGATGCTAAATACAAAAGCACGGTCACTTTTTCCCATTGGACCATCGTAGCGACGTTCTTGACCCACTAATGGCGCCATCACACCTGTATATTCAGCAAGTATGGCGAGAAAACAGGTTAAAATAAGTAATTCAGCTTGAATAAAAGCAAAACAAATTAAACTAAAATAGAGTGCTGAGTCAGAAATCACATCACATAATTCATTATAAAAAGCACCGAGTTTGGATTGTTGGTTGAACTCACGTGCCAGCATGCCATCTATAGCATTGAAACCCATACGAATAAGCATCCATACGGGGAAAATCAACAGTAAAATACCAATACCGTTGTGAGAGAAATAGATATAAATAAAAAATGCCACAGCTAGCGAAATGAACATTGCTAGTAGTGTTACTTGATTTGCTGTAATACCAAGATGATGAAGTGATTTAACCAAAGGTCGAAGCAGGTTTTGAAATGCAGGTTTAAGTTGGTAGATCGAAGGCATATTATTGTTATAGCGGTATGATTTGCATGAATTTTATACGCTTGATGCTTAACATAACAAGAATTTGAATGTTAAAGATTGTCACAGGCCTCACGATTCGCCTGTATAACGCATTAAATTTTCTTGTGTAGTACTTGCGACTAATTTTCCATCTTGCCACATTTGCCCAAGACTAAGCCCACGTGATTGAGAGGTTCGGGTAGTATTCATGTCATAGAATACCCAATTATCTACCCTAAAGGTATGATGAAAATACATCGAATGATCAAGACTAGTTGCGATGAGTTCAGGAGACAGATAATTTAAACCATGTGTTTTGAGCGCCGCAGAATATAAATTATAGTCTGAATAGTATGCTGCAATTGCCTGATGTATATGAAGTTGGTCAAATTGTGCATCCAAGGCATCATGGAGTTTTAAATATTCTGCATATTGATTTTGATTTAAGACAGAAGCTTGATTGGACGGTGGAAAATCTGTCAGCACGTATTCAATTGGTTTAGATATAAGCTGAAAAGGCTGTAAAAATGTGGATAGATATTCAGGTGAAATAGATGATTGGATTTGCGCTTTATGGAATTGCTCTTCTTTGAGCATACTTGGTGGAAACTGTGGGATCAGATCTGGTTCAGGTATTTGATACTCCATACCCATTTCGTTATTCATATAGGACAACATCACCATATATATTGGTTTGCCATACTGTATGGCGGTCACTTGTCGAGTGGAAAAACTATGGCTATCACGTAAATTTTCGACTTTAAATAATACGGGATGATTTGCAAGGCCCGCAGAAATAAAGTTGGCATGTAAAGAGTGGAGTGGGAGTGTGCAGGTAAAGGATGCACTGACTATGCTCTGAGCAAGTAATTGCCCACCAAAAATATGGTCACCAAACAGAGGTTTGCTCTGTGCCAAAAAGTAGCCCTGATCTTTGGGCACTACAGATAATAATTGGATGAGGTCTTGAGTCAGCGTTGTCATATTTTTTTGAAATTTTTGCTTTATTTAAATGTATTCAACTCAAACTTATTGCACAAGTCATGTTCATGAAAAATATAAAAGTGTTCGCCGGTCTTTCTAGAATAGGCTTATAATCGAGTTTTCCTAGTTGTCCGAATGGAATGACGAAAAAGCAATGACACCTGCATGTAAACTCTTAAAATCTAATAAAATCGACTTTACAATTCATGAATATGACCATGACCCAGAAGCAAAAAGTTTTGGTTTGGAAGCTGCGGAAAAACTTGGTTTAACCGTCGAAGAAGTCTTTAAAACCTTGATGGTTACGGACGATAAAAATTACTTTGTTGCCGTATTGCCAGTTGAATATCAGCTAAATTTGAAAAAAGTGGCCACAGCATTTGGCTGTAAAAAACTAAAAATGGCAGACCCAAAAGATGCAGAGCGTTTAACCGGATATTTGGTAGGTGGTATTAGTCCAGTTGGACAAAAAAAACGCTTAAAAACTGTGATCGATGCTTCTGCGCAGCACTTAGCTAAAATCTATGTGAGTGGTGGTAAGCGTGGTTTGGATATTGGTTTAAAACCCGAAGATTTAGCAAAAGTCTTGGGTGCAAATTTTGCTGATGTGATTGATGTTTAAGTGCGGTTTTTCACTACTTAAATTTAAGTGAATTTAGAGGGAATACCTTCCACTTCAAAATCTATAAAATAACAGAAGCCGCATTGAGCGGCTTTGTGGTTCGATGTCGCATCTTAATTGGGGATATTTGAAGGAGAAATCACACATGAATATTCGAACTCTCCGGGTTTAGTCTCTTTAAGTAAGTTTTCCCAAGAACTATTCTTTGTTTTAATCCAACTATAAATATCTTCATAAAATTCAGGATTGAGATTAGCTTTTTGAATATATGATTTATTTAGAAGAAATTTTGTCATCAAACACATTGAATTCAGCTCAATTGGATTTCTATTTTTTTCTAAACTAAAATTATTTTTGGCTTCAACTTCGTATTTTCTCAACATAGTTGCTTTGAGTAGTGTTGATTTAAATAATTCCATAGTTAAATCATTAGGAGGTGTTTGATTCGCTAAGGCAAAGAGATTTCCATCAATTCTCAACATAGACGGGAAAAAATTTGCCTGTACATCTAATTCTTGTTGAGGAGACGGTGAAGATTTACATCCTGTTGTTAAAATACTGCTAAAAATAAGAAAACTTATAAACTTTAAAATTTTGTTATGCATCTAGGTGAATTCCTTGTTCAGCTAAAACTTTTAACATTTTAATCTTGGTTAATTCGTATTTTGTACATACTAATACGGCTCATTTCACTTCAACTGATTATTTTTAATTTGGAAGTACTAGCTAAGACTACACTTTTGTTGTTTCGTTTTTAGCTTTGAATAACGAGAATGTATGTAGTCGCAGAAGTAGAATTTAGTAAAACTTCATGTTAGAGGTTAATTTATTAATAGTGCTTAATTATATTTAAATGTAAAAATACCTATAAAAAATAGGTATTTAAAATCAGACTAAAACAGTTGTATTTTAATTTAAAAGCTGTAATTTGAAAGAGCGATCTAATAAAGAGACAACAAAATGCCTTATTCAAATTCGAAAGCGATTATTGAGCAAATCTATAATTTTGTATTAGAAAAACACAGTTTAGCATCTAAAAGTCGATTTATGCAGTTATCGATCTTCTTTAGAGAATTGCATGAAGGGGATGACTCAAAATTTACCGCAGATAGGTCTTTTTATTACAAAGGAATCTTTAACAACAAAGAAAAAAGTATATTTGCAAATGCTGCACCTGACTTTTTTGATAAGCACAAGTTTTTGGATTGGGTTGTTAAATCAATTGATTGATTTCAACCAAATCGTTGGAGTACATAATTCATGCTGTATAACCAGTCTGAATAGAAGATATAGATCAGAAATCAGTAGGTGTTTGTTATGAAATACATGCTTATTGGCAATAAGGATGTATGGCCAGTATGGTGTTAGTAAAGTCTTCAATGATTAAAATTTAACTGCACATTTTGTACCTTGATTTAAAAAAAAAAGCTCGGTTGGATGCAGAATATAAAAACCCATGTAATAGACATGGGGTTTTTTAGTTTAAATTGCACAATGTGATAATACGGCTAAAAAATAAGCAACATGATTTATTTGTTCTATGCTAAATGAGAAAATTATCATTTAGTTCCATTTCAGAAAATTGTATAAGTAAAAACAGAAAAGTTCATATCAAAAAAATTAATTTTTAAATACATAGACATAAGACCAAATTTGCAATCCTGTAGCAAATCTTCACAAAAATGCAATTATTAATAATAATGATTATCATTAACATTGTTTCACGCTGGCCAGTGTACTAAGCATTACTTGCACAGTTAAAGAAACATAATTACATGACAAAGCTTGAAAAAGCTTAAAAATAGAGGATATGGTCAGATGAAAGAGCTTGCAAATCGCTTGGCGATGCAGCATCTTGTCAATGCATACTCACAAGAAACCGGTAAAGGTATTTTGCTGGAAAAGTATCAACAGAATTCATCACAATTGACGTTTAGCCAAGGCTTGACGTTGTTATGCATCCCTTTAGATTGCATTCAATCACAGTTATTTGTACCACTATCTTATGTCAGCCTTGTTGGTAGACATCGTCTTGCAGATCTCCCATACGTTTTTAATAAAGGACAGAAACTGTCATTTAGTATCACCGCGATCGCGAGTTTATTGCTTGAACAGCTCGTACAAGAGTCAGGTCATACACTGGATGCTTCATCATTATTAGAGCGTTGGATCGAAAGTCGTGAAGCGCTTACACAATTTTTGACACTACGTGAACATGATTTTGAGGCTTTGGTCCAAGCGGAACAAAGTTTCATTGAATCGGAACAAGCTTTAATTTTAGGGCACAGCATGCATCCTGCACCGAAAAGTCGGGTCGGTTTTGTGCATGAAGATTGGGAAAGGTATTCGCCAGAAGCCAAAGGTCTCAGCCAACTGCATTATTGGTTGGTGGCTCCAGAATATATTCAAGAAGGTTCAGCTTTAGATCAATCAGTATCAGCGCAATTGAAAAGCGAATTGCAATGGCATTTATCAGAAACAGATCAAGCACTACTGAATGCTTATTCGCATTATAAGTTATTGCCTTTGCATCCTTGGCAAGCACGTTATTTACAGTCAAAAGCATGGTTTAAAAGTTTAAAAACCAAATTAAAAATTATCGATTTTGGCGAGAAAGGTTGGACATTTTCACCAACAACTTCGGTACGGACTATGGCAAGTTTTGCAGCGCCGTGGATGTTAAAACCATCACTTTCCGTAATGATCACCAATTCAATCCGAGTCAACCTTGCCAAAGAATGCCACCGTGGTGAAATGACCCATCGACTTTGGCATTCAAGTCTCGGTGAACGTATTTTACAACAATGCCCAACGCTCAAAGCGGTGAATGACCCTGCGTGGATGGCATTGAGCATAGATGATGAAATCGTCGAAGAAACTATTTGCATCTTCCGTGATCAGCCTTTCAGTGAAAAGCAGCAGGTGAGTTGTATTGCGTCATTGTGCCAAGAGCATCCTGCACAGCCGAAAAGCCGTTTTAATGCCTTATTTGAACAAATCGAAAAACAACAACCTGAACTTGATCAAAGCGCCATTGCGATCAATTGGTTTAAACAATTCTTAGCTATCAGTCTAAAACAATTAATGTATTTGTACCATCAATACGGAATGGCCTTTGAATCACATCAGCAAAATGTCTTACTTGAGCTTGAAAATGCAATGCCTAAATATCTATGGCTGCGTGACAATCAAGGCTTTTACTATATCGAAGAACTTGCAGGTGAGGTCTTAAGCGCATTTCCAGAGTTGCAAGAAAAAGCGCAAGCCGTGGGTTCCAAAGCCTTTGTCGATGAGCGCTTTAGCTATTATTTCTTTGGTAATACTTTATTCGGCATTATCAATGCAATTGGTGCAACTGGATATGTCACAGAACAAGTGTTGATATCGATATTGCAAAATGAACTGTTGGCCTTGCATCAGGCTTATCCAGAAAGTTCATTGATTCATTCATTACTGTATCAGCCAACCTTACCGTATAAAGGTAATCTGTTGACGCGCTTGTATGAGCTGGATGAATTGATTGCTCCAGTCCATCAGCAATCGGTTTATGTACAGTTGCCAAATCCTTTATGTGTGGAACAGAAGGATGTGCAATATGCTTGATTTTATTGGGATAGGCTTAGGGCCATTTAACCTTAGTTTGGCGAGTTTGCTACATAAGCAAAATCATTTGCAGTATCAATTTTTTGAAAAGAAACCACAGTTCGACTGGCATGCGGGTATGCAATTGCCCAATACAGTACTGCAAGTGCCGTTTATGGCCGATCTGGTTTCCATGGTCGATCCAACCAGTCCTTTTAGTTTTTTAAATTACTTAAAGGCGCAGCAGCGTTTATATAAATTCTATTTTTTAGAACAAGCTCAGATTCCTAGACGTGAATATAACCATGGCTCTAGACTAGCAGATTTGCACTTAGTTTTACCTAATGAGGTCCCACAACTCTGTTGCTAGCTCATTAGGCTCCCTCATCCAACGCCATTCTGTTTCTTTAAGATGATAATCAAAATACTCTT
>NZ_VOZT01000040.1:0-33014 GCF_013419625.1 Acinetobacter sp. YH12070
ATCTGTACCGGGCCGTCGACAGCCGGGGCCGCACTGTCGATTTTTATCTCTCCTCCCGTCGTAACAGCAAAGCTGCATACCGGTTTCTGGGTAAAATCCTCAACAACGTGAAGAAGTGGCAGATCCCGCGATTCATCAACACGGATAAAGCGCCCGCCTATGGTCGCGCGCTTGCTCTGCTCAAACGCGAAGGCCGGTGCCCGTCTGACGTTGAACACCGACAGATTAAGTACCGGAACAACGTGATTGAATGCGATCATGGCAAACTGAAACGGATAATCGGCGCCACGCTGGGATTTAAATCCATGAAGACGGCTTACGCCACCATCAAAGGTATTGAGGTGATGCGTGCACTACGCAAAGGCCAGGCCTCAGCATTTTATTATGGTGATCCCCTGGGCGAAATGCGCCTGGTAAGCAGAGTTTTTGAAATGTAAGGCCTTTGAATAAGACAAAAGGCTGCCTCATCGCTAACTTTGCAACAGTGCCAGTTTTATTACGAACGTGTTTTGGGTGGACAACGGAAAACATATTTCATCGAAAGACCAAAAAAAGAAAAAACACTTCCTGTTGTGATGAGTGAAGAAGAAACCATTCGGGTACTACGCGCTATTGAAAACGTGAAACACAAGGCTATTCTGATGACTATTTATTCGGCAGGTTTGCGCATTTCTGAATGTATAAACCTGAAAATAAAAGACATTGACTCCAAGCGCATGCAAATTCGTATAGAACAGTCAAAAGGAAAAAGAGATCGTTATACCATTTTATCTGAGAAAACATTAATTATTTTAAGAACATACTTTATGGAATATAAACCAAAAGATTATTTATTTGAAGGTCAAAAAGGTGGCGCATACTCAAGCCGAAGTATTCAAAACATTTTTAAAGCAGCTGTTTTAAAAGCAAAGATTCAAAAGGAAGTTACTGTACATACCTTACGACATAGCTTTGCAACGCATTTGCTTGAGAATGGTACGAGTTTACGTTATATTCAATCGTTGTTAGGTCATTCAAGCAGTAAAACAACTGAGGTTTATACACATATTACCACCAAGGGAATGGAACAATTAAAAAGTCCGATGGATTTGTTAGATATATAGAAAGGATTTGTATATTTGAGCAAAACTTAACAAAAAGCACTATGAATATAAATCCTTTTGAGAGAGTAGAAACGAACGGTAAACGGTTGAAAACGGATTTGTCACTGATAATGAAAGGTTTAGCAAAATAAGATATAGTGGATATATACGCCATTTGGCGTATAGCCACTTGTTATGTGCCATTTTTGAATGACAATGCGAATAGATACGGACAAACAAATGAATTTACTTAGTGATAAGAACGTTGCAATAATTGGTGGTGGACCCGTTGGACTGACTATGGCAAAATTATTACAGCAAAACGGCATAGACGTTTCAGTTTACGAAAGAGACAACGACCGAGAGGCAAGAATTTTTGGTGGAACCCTTGACCTACACAAAGGTTCAGGTCAGGAAGCAATGAAAAAAGCGGGATTGTTACAAACTTATTATGACTTAGCCTTACCAATGGGTGTAAATATTGCTGATGAAAAAGGCAATATTTTATCCACAAAAAATGTAAAGCCCGAAAATCGATTTGACAATCCTGAAATAAACAGAAATGACTTAAGGGCTATCTTGTTGAATAGTTTAGAAAACGACACGGTTATTTGGGATAGAAAACTTGTTATGCTTGAACCTGGTAAGAAGAAGTGGACACTAACTTTTGAGAATAAACCGAGTGAAACAGCAGATTTGGTTATTCTTGCCAATGGTGGAATGTCGAAAATAAGGAGCTTTGTTACCGACACGCAAGTTGAAGAAACCGGTACTTTCAACATCCAAGCTGATATTCTTCAACCGGAAATAAACTGTCCCGGATTTTTTCAGCTATGCAACGGCAACCGATTAATGGCGGGACATCAGGGCATTTTATTGTTTGCCAATCCCAATAATAATGGTGCATTGTATTTAGGAATTAGTTTTAAAACGCCCGATGAATGGAAAAATAAAATTCCCTTAGATTTTCAGGACAGAAACAGCGTTGCCGATTTTTTATTGAAAAGATTTTCCAAATGGAGTGAAGTTTACAAACAATTAATACGTTCGGTATCAACATTTCAATGCTTGCCCACAAGGAAATTTCCTTTGAACAATGATTGGAAAAGTAACCGTCCATTACCCATAACAATGATTGGCGATGCTGCTCATTTGATGTCGCCTTTTGCAGGACAGGGTGTAAATACGGGATTATTGGATGCTTTGATATTGTCTGAAAACCTTACAAACGGAGAATTTACAAGTATTGAAAATGCCATCGAAAACTACGAACAACAAATGTTTGTTTATGCAAAAGATACGCAGGACGAATCGACAGAAAACGAAACCGAAATGTTTAGTCCCAATTTTTCGTTTCAAAAATTATTGAATCTATAAACAGTAAGAAAAAACGGCTACTAACAAGCAGTTTTGCAATAGTGGGGCAGAAGTGCAAAATTGAACTTGTGTGCTTCTATCAACTTTTGTACATTAGCTGCCAGTTTAAGATGGGTGCATTTGAGTATGCCCAAAGGAGCCCGCAAGTATGCGCAGGACGAAGCCAGTAGCCGCGCCGATGGTGGCGCGGGTCTATCTGCGCGTCAGCACCGACGCGCAGGACTTGGAACGCCAAGAGGCGATCACTACGGCCGCGAAGGCCGCCGGCTACTACGTCGCCGGCATCTACCGTGAGAAGGCATCCGGCGCACGCGCCGACCGGCCTGAGCTGCTGCGCATGATCGGCGACCTACAGCCCGGCGAGGTGGTCATTGCCGAGAAGATCGACCGCATCAGCCGCCTACCTTTGCCCGAGGCCGAGCGCCTGGTGGCCTCGATACAGGCCAAAGGCGCACGCCTGGCCGTCCCTGGCGTGGTCGATCTATCCGACCTGGCGGCCGAGGCCCAGGGCGTCGCCAAGATCGTGCTGGAAGCCGTGCAGATCATGCTTTTTCGCCTGGCCTTGCAGATGGCCCGCGACGACTACGAGGACAGGCGCGAACGCCAGCGCCAAGGCATTGAGTTGGCCCGCCAGGCCGGGCGGTACAAGGGCCGCCGTGCTGATCCGAAGCGCCGCGCCCAAGTTGTCGCGCTGCGCAAGTCCGGCTACAGCATCAACAAGACCGCCGAGCTGGCCGGGTACAGTGCGGCCCAGGTGAAACGGATATGGGCCGAGGTCAGCCAGGCCGAAGCGAAGCAGCACGGCGCGTTCGTGGAGGACGCATTGACGGAAGCCGATGCCCTGGCCGCTGTCGGCCAGGATGAGCGCCAGGAGGAAAGGGCATGAAGAAGCCGAACCAAGACGACGAGCCGTTTTTCATCACCGAGGAGATTGCGGCCGAAATGATCGCCGGCGGCTATGAGTTCGAGCTGCCGCCCATTCCTTGCACCATCCGCCTACGCGACGTGCTGGAGCGCATGACCGATGCTGAGCTAGCATTGCAGCCGGGCGAGATCGCCGACCAGGAGCGTGAACGCTGCCGGCGCAAGCCGTGTTCAACCTCATGATCTGGTCATGGTATTTTTCATGGCACTGAGCCTGATAGTTCTTGCAAATTGTTGTCACTAAAGGGTTTTGTGTGCTTGTTTACAATCGAGTGGGAGTGACGGGCACTGGCTGGCAATGTCTAGCAACGGCAGGCATTTCGGCTGAGGGTAAAAGAACTTTCCGCTAAGCGATAGACTGTATGTAAACACAGTATTGCAAGGACGCGGAACATGCCTCATGTGGCGGCCAGGACGGCCAGCCGGGATCGGGATACTGGTCGTTACCAGAGCCACCGACCCGAGCAAACCCTTCTCTATCAGATCGTTGACGAGTATTACCCGGCATTCGCTGCGCTTATGGCAGAGCAGGGAAAGGAATTGCCGGGCTATGTGCAACGGGAATTTGAAGAATTTCTCCAATGCGGGCGGCTGGAGCATGGCTTTCTACGGGTTCGCTGCGAGTCTTGCCACGCCGAGCACCTGGTCGCTTTCAGCTGTAAGCGTCGCGGTTTCTGCCCGAGCTGTGGGGCGCGGCGGATGGCCGAAAGTGCCGCCTTGCTGGTTGATGAAGTACTGCCTGAACAACCCATGCGTCAGTGGGTGTTGAGCTTCCCGTTTCAGCTGCGTTTCCTGTTTGCCAGCCGGCCCGAGATCATGGGGTGGGTGCTGGGCATCGTTTACCGCGTCATTGCCACGCACCTGGTCAAGAAAGCGGGCCATACCCACCAAGTGGCCAAGACGGGCGCGGTCACCCTGATCCAGCGTTTTGGATCGGCGCTCAATCTGAATGTTCACTTCCACATGCTGTTTCTCGACGGTGTGTATGTCGAGCAATCCCACGGCTCAGCGCGTTTCCGCTGGGTCAAGGCGCCGACCAGCCCAGAGCTCACCCAGCTGACGCACACCATCGCCCACCGGGTGGGTCGCTATCTGGAACGGCAAGGCCTGCTGGAACGGGATGTCGAAAACAGCTATCTGGCCTCGGATGCGGTGGATGACGACCCGATGACACCCCTGCTGGGGCACTCGATCACTTACCGTATCGCTGTCGGTTCACAGGCGGGGCGAAAGGTGTTCACTTTGCAAACTCTGCCGACCAGTGGTGATCCGTTCGGTGACGGGATTGGCAAGGTAGCCGGGTCCAGCCTGCACGCCGGCGTGGCGGCCAGGGCCGATGAACGCAAGAAGCTCGAACGGCTGTGCCGGTACATCAGCCGCCCGGCGGTATCCGAGAAGCGGCTGTCGTTAACACGAGGCGGCAACGTGCGCTACCAGCTCAAGACGCCGTACCGGGACGGCACCACGCACGTCATTTTCGAACCATTGGATTTCATTGCAAGGCTGGCCGCCCTGGTACCGAAGCCCAGAGTCAACCTAACCCGCTTCCACGGGGTGTTCGCACCCAACAGTCGGCACCGGGCGTTGGTCACGCCGGCAAAACGGGGCAGGGGCAACAAGGTCAGGGTGGCTGATGAACCGGCAACACCAGCACAACGGCGAGCGTCGATGACATGGGCGCAACGGCTCAAGCGTGTTTTCAATATCGACATCGAGACCTGCAGCGGCTGCGGCGGCGCCATGAAAGTCATCGCCTGCATTGAAGACCCTATAGTGATCAAGCAGATCCTTGATCACCTGAAGCACAAAGCCGAAACCAGCGGGACCAGGGCGTTACCCGAAAGCCGGGCGCCACCGGCTGAGCTGCTCCTGGGTCTGTTTGACTGACGAGCCTGAAGGCCAACGATACCAATCAAAATGCTGCGTTCACAGCGCCGCGGCAGGGATCCGCCGTGCTGGTTGTCGGAAAAGGAGCCGCTAGTGGGAAAGAGGAGGGTAAATTTTCAGCGTTGCTGGCTCCCCGTCAGCCGGATTGGGTTGCATCGCAGGGGTGTCGAAAGAGTCAACTGCGGTCCAAAGCTGTTGGACTTGGGTGAAAAGGGCGTTTATTCTTCCTATACGTGAACCGCATCCTACGGAATGAGTAACCCTTGCCCTATTGTGAGTAGAACGTCGTATAATTCAAACGAAAGCAGTTAATAGGTATGAAATATCACAGCACAAAAGAGCGACAGGACATGTTTAGATGATGTTATTATAAAATAATAACATCATGGATGAATAAAAAATAATTTTCTATCTTTACAACTATGTTATACTTCTATGATAAGGCTATGATGGCAAAGCCTTGGTTTTCCTAATCAAATAGTCGCCGAGATGGCTTCAATGCGACAGTAGGTCTACTGTCTCACAATTAATTCATGTATCAGATTTTTGTTCCCTGATGGGAAGTGTTATCCATACGAAAAGAATATGGGTAAAGTGTTACACCTGTATATGACATTCAGAATGTCCTGTCGGGGGAACTGGTACCAATTTAATAAAAGAAAACAGTATAGAAATGACAATCGAAGATATGCAAACATTAGCCCTAGAGCATGGGCTGAGAATTTCGGAAGAGATGAGCGTCAATGAGATGGGCATCGACTTTAGAGTTGCCTTTGTAAAGGAAGTAAACGGTGAGAACTGGGTACTCCGTATACCTCGAAGAAGCGATATGCTTGAACAAATCGAAAATGAAAGTAGAATATTGGATTTAGCCAAAAGAAACCTGTCGATCAATGTCCCTGATTGGAAAATTGTATCGGAGCGCCTAATAGCCTACCCTTTACTGGAGGATGCGCCTGCTCTGACATTCGATGCGATAACACATGAGGTTTCTTGGAACATAGATCGCGATAGCATAGCTTATGTGGAGTCTCTGGCAAAATCATTGGCCGAATTACATCGTATTACAGCTGACGATGTGAGAAAGAGCAACTTGAAAATAATGACTCCAAGTGAATTGAGGACCGAAATAGCTGACCGTATCCACTTGGTGAAATCTGAGATAGGTATCAGCGAGCCGTTGGAAAACAGATACCGTAGATGGTTGGACAATGACCCTTTGTGGCCTGAATTCACTTGTTTCATCCATGGCGATCTCTATGCAGGGCATGTCTTAACCTCGAAGGAAGGTAAGACCTCTGGTATCATAGATTGGTCTACTGCGCATATGGGTGATCCTGCACTGGACTTTTCTGGTCACGTATCGGTTTTTGGAGAGGATAGCCTGAAGAGTTTGATAACGGAGTATGCTAAACAAGGCGGAACGATATGGGATAGGCTCTACGAACAATCTATAGAGAGGGCTGCTGCAGCTCCATTAGCATATGGCGCTTTTGCGGTAGAGTGCAACGACGATAATCATATCAATGCCGCCAGAGCAGCCTTAGGTATTGTTCAATAAAATGATGTGAGGATACTTTTTTAAATGCTAAAATAGGAGTTCGATTGGTGCCACTTAAGAGTATCATTGATTTCTATTTTAGCCAGTATCCTCCACTTTTAGGAGCTCCTCGAAACTCGATTTTATGATCATCTCTTAAGATTTTGAGCCACCGCTCTACTATCTTGACAGGAACTAATAGCTCGTTTACTAAAAATGGTGCACGCTTTCCTGGATTAGTTCTTATCTGATTAAATAGTAGATTTACTCCCTCACTTACTCCCTCATTAGATTCGAAAAGTAGCTTTGATGAGACAATAACTCGAAAACCGTGCTGGAAATTTTCAAAGACAGGGGGACGCAGACCATAGGATGCGAAGCCTTCTTGGATTCGTTTGATGCCTGACCCATATTTTTCAATAAAATGCGCTTCTTTGAACGTGGCAGATATCCTTTTATTGCGCGCCCATGGCGAGTAATCTTCACGAAGAAGCTGATCAATCGTTAAGTTATCAGCTAAACCACCTGGATTGAAAAACTCTATGGAATTGTAATACACCCTGATTATGGAATCGGCAAATTAATTTGGACTTGGGTGAAAAGGGCGTTTATTCTTCCTATTACGTTGTCGGCAGCGGGCCAAAAAGGAATACGTCCATGCCCATCGAGGTGAAACCGGCTGTGAGCGCGGGTTCAAGCATATAGCCCGACAGGCGCGTATCCTTGCCGATCACGACACGATGGCGGTGGTCACCGCGACGAAAGACACGGCCAGCCGCCATGCCGACGCGCAAGGCGGTTTCCGCCGTCATCGCGCCTTCGTTGGCTTTGCCACGAATACCGTCTGTGCCGAAATATTTGCGCACCATAAGGTCGATTATCCTGTCGTCGGGTCGCCCTCAAAGGGGACATGCCTGCTGAACCGCGAATATAGAGAAATATCCCGAATGTGCAGTTAACGAATTCTTGCGGTTTCTTTCAGCGCCGCCAATACCGCCAGCCCGTCGCGCAAGGGGCGCGGCTCGTGTGTGCGGATGAAGTCAGCTCCACCTGCGGCGGCGGCAAGCTCTGCAGCGAGTGTCGCGGCCCCGACATCCCCCGGACCACGGCCTGTGAGCGCGCGCAGAAAGGATTTGCGCGAAACAGACAGAAGCACCGGCAAATCGAAGCGCAGCCGCAATTCATCGAACCGCGCCAGCACCGAGAGCGAGGTTTCGGGAGCAGCCCCCAGAAAAAACCCCATGCCGGGATCAAGGACAAGGCGGTTGCGTTTGATACCGGCACCCGTCAGCGCCGCGATGCGCGCGTCAAAGAACGCCGCAATGTGATCCATGATGTCGCCAGCGGGTGCCTCGCGCCGATCTGCCTGCCCGTCTTGCACCGAATGCATAACGACGAGTTTGGCAGATGATTTCGCCAATTGCGGATAGAACGCAGCGTCTGGAAAACCGCGAATATCATTGAGATAGGCCACACCACGCGACAAGGCATAGGCTTGCGTCGCGGGTTGATAACTGTCGAGCGAGACGGGAATGCCATCTGCCTTGAGCGCGTCCAGCACCGGCGCGATACGCGCGATTTCTGTGTCGGACGAAACAGGCGCGGCGTCGGGATTGCTGGATGCCGGACCGAGGTCGATCACATCTGCCCCCTCGGCCATCAGCTTACGCGCCTGCGCAATGGCTGCGTCTGGCGCCAGATACCGGCCTCCATCGGAGAAACTGTCCGAGGTTATGTTGACGATGCCGAAAATGATGAGCGATTTATTCATGGGGGCTTCTATAATAATAATAATCGAGCATGAGTCTCATACGGATGCTCGGGTCGAAAGGGAATCCCCAGGCGAGTAACCTGTTTGCGGTGATCCATTAGCTGCAGGAGCAGAATAGCATACATCTGGAAGCAAAGCCAGGAAAGCGGCCTATGGAGCTGTGCGGCAGCGCTCAGTAGGCAATTTTTCAAAATATTGTTAAGCCTTTTCTGAGCATGGTATTTTTCATGGTATTACCAATTAGCAGGAAAATAAGCCATTGAATATAAAAGATAAAAATGTCTTGTTTACAATAGAGTGGGATATGTGGAGTCGATTAGTCCAATTTCTCGGTCAAAGCCCAAGGCCTTTTCGGCATTAACCAAGAGTCTGCTTAAGCACAATTTTCTGGTGGGTAATCATAACTTTTGCCTCATTTGTGATGGATTGATCTATCTTGATTCTACTGAATCGGATCATCGGATTGCCAAAGCCGTAGGTGGGCAAGGTGTTCTAGAGAATGGTCTGCTGGTTCATCCCATCTGTAATAGGATGAAATCAGATCTGAGCCTGGAAGAGATTAGAGCGGATTTGTTTGGTGAATTACTGTATTAATCAACAGAGCGATGAGCTCATTTTTGCAGAAGTATCAATGATTAATCACATGATTTAACTTTTGATACATTCAGCCAATATGGTTATTTTTAATTCAGTCCAGAATCACAACCAGAAACTAGCTGTAGTTTCTGAATGACCGTCAAGGTCCTTAGTTTCGCCCATAGATTCCCTCTGTGGGCTTTTTTTGATCAAAAATTGTATAGATGCTCTAAAATAAACCTTTTAGCATTTCATAAGCAATTAGGATTAAGGCTGAGACCATCAGCACAACAAAAATGAGTTCCACTCTAGTTAACAACTTAGTTCCATTTACTTTTCACTTAATTTATATAGCAGTTAACTCGTAGCATAAATGACATAACATGACATGGAAAATAATCAAAAAGACAGAATTTGGATTTTGATCAGATCTGCATGTTTACATGCTTCTACAGCAGCTTTGAATGTTTCACTTAACCTTTAAACTTTTCTTAAAACTAAATATATTTACATATACATTCTAAAATTTGATAGAATTTATTAAAACTTTAGATTCTAAGTGTAAATAATGAGAAGCGCTAATATTCGACGTGATGGCTACTTAAAATTTCTGAATACATGGCAAGACCGTGATGTCATTAAAGTGCTTTCGGGTGTACGTCGCTCTGGAAAATCCACCTTATTGGCGATGTTTCAACAAGACCTAAAAGCACAGGGCGTACAAGCCGAAAACATCATTGCCATCAACTTCGAATTTATGGAATTTGAAGAACTCACCGATTACCGTAAACTACATGATTATGTATTATCCAAAGTTGATAAAAGTAAAAAAAACTATGTTTTTTTAGATGAAATTCAACATGTTACAAATTTTGAGAAAGTAGTCGACTCTTTATATGTTCGGGATTATATCGATTTATATATTACAGGCTCAAATGCATTCTTTCTAAGTGGAGAACTTGCGACTTTACTTACAGGACGCTATATAGAGCAACATGTTTTACCCCTTTCATTCCAAGAATTTAAACAGTGGCATATTGAAAATAATCCGATCATCCAACAATTATCAAATCGTGATTTGTATGCCATGTATACGCGCAGTAGTTTCCCTTATACGCTTGCCATGACTAGCCAGCAGGAAACTTATGATTACTTGCAAGCGGTCTATGCCAGTGTAATGTTTAAAGATGTTATTCCACGTTTGAATACTGCCGATATTAACTCTCTCGAGCGTGTCACAAGATATTTGGCAAGCGTGACAGGCTCAGCTATTTCCATCAATAAAATTAAAAATACCTTTGTTTCAAGTGGGGTTAAAATTTCATTTGAAACAGTAAAACGCTATATTCAGGGCTTACAGGACAGTTTGTTATTTTATAGTGCCGCACAATTTAAAGTACGCGGGCGTGAGTTATTACAATCCTCTGAAAAATACTATTTAGTTGATGTCGGATTGCGCCGGATTATGTTGCCTGATGCTAATGCTGATCAAGGTCATATCTTAGAAAATGTGATTTATCTTGAGCTTGTCAGACGAGGTTATACGGTCTATGTAGGGCGGGTTGATGAATATGAAATTGATTTTGTTGCTGTCGATACTTTACAGAATTTAACTTATTATCAGGTGGCATTAGAAACGCTCAATGAGGAGACACTCAGCCGAGAGTTACGTCCATTACAGAAAATTTCTGATTCGTATCCCAAGTATTTGCTTACATTAGACACGATAGGGACTGAAGCGAATTATAATGGTATTGTAAAAATGAGTGCTCTCGATTGGTTGCTATCTGAAAATAAGTAAAGTTGAGGGTAGACATGGATACTATTATTTATTAATTAAAACTCAAAGACTTTTCAGCATTAACCAAGAGTGTGATCAAGCATAATTTCTGCTCCAATTGTGATGGATCGATTTACCTCGACTCGATTGAGTCAGACTATCATGATTGAGCCAGAGTCGCTTACTGAAAGTAGCGAGAATTGCGCTGGAGTTTCTGAAGGATATTAATTCCTTAGTTTGCCCATTCATCCATCTGGGCATTTTTTTTTTGATTAAAATACAATGCGGTTCTTGCTAAAAAATGACGGCACCCACCATAAAACACAATATTCCAAAAATAATCCAAGGCCATATCTTTGCCTTCGGTTGTTCTAAATTCTGAGGATTATATTCCGTGTGTTCTAGCGATGTCGGTTGTGGAACACGGGTCTTTTTAGAGTAAGGTTGGTGTTTAGAGTAAGATAGTCCCGTACCTGGAATGCCGACACTGGTTCGCGTACCTTTTTTCCCAATATTTAGAGAAGCACCAGGTTTGCCAATGCTGGCACTGCTGATGCCTTTATGGGTCAGATTAATTTTAAAACCCGGGAATAATTTAATACTTTTACGAAATCTAAAACCCATATTTCTCTCATTCTAAAACTTAGCTCAATTCACGCGCTATACCAGGATCCATGATCTGCTAGAGATCGTACTTTGACGGCTATCATCAGGATACTAGTATATTTTTTATCTGATGATTGCAATACTACCTTTAAATACCGTCAAAAATATTTACTGTATATTTGCTGTAGGGTAATCTTAAAGCTGCTATTTATTGACTGATTGGTATATGACGACAGATAAGCATGAAGTGCTTCTTCGAATGCGAGCCATCGAGTTGCTTGCTTACTGGGAAGGTCGTTTGGTTACCAATCGTTTGATGAGCTGGTTTGGGCTCAGTCGACAGCAGGCTTCTGCGGATATCAAGCGTTACAATACGCTGTATAACCCCGATGCCTTGATTCATGACCCCTCCGTCAAGGGTTATGTGCCTAAGGCCAGCTTCCAGCCTGTACTGACTACAGCGCATATCAATGAATATCTCAATATGCTCTCGGGCTTGGTCAGTGAATCGCATGCCCTTATTGCGATGCCAGAACCGAATCTTACAGCAGTTCAATTACCTGATCGCAGTGTACGTCCTGAAGTGATTCGGGAAGTTTTGCGTGCCTGCCGCAACCAAAGTACTTTAAAAATGATTTATGCCTCGATGCAGAATCCGCAGTGGCATGAACGCATCATTTCCCCACACACCCTGGTGTATACCGGTTTTCGCTGGCATGTCCGTGCCTATTGCCATCAGAGCAAGCAGTTTAAGGACTTTTTACTCTCCAGAATTGATCGCACACCTGTTGTGATGGCGATTGAGTCAGTAGGCCCTGCTCAGGATCAGCAATGGCATGAAGAAATTGTACTGACGCTGATCCCTAATCCAAAATTGAACTCATCACAACAAGCGCTGGTCGAAAAAGACTTCGGCATGCCTGATGGCAGATTACAGATTCCGGTGAAAAAAGCCCTGGCTCACTATACTTTGCAGCGATATCAGGCCGCGATCACGCTGGCTGAGGCGGATGATGCCTTGAAATATCCCTTGGTACTACAACGCTCAGATATCGAAAAGCTGTCGTCTTACCTGTTTGATCAGGCGTCATAGGAGATTGGCTATGTTAGAACAATTTCATTATGACAGTGACCTGATTGGCGGTTCCCTGATGGTGCGTGAAAGCCGGCTGATCGCGGATCTGTTATTACGAGAAGCGACTCCAGAACAATGGCATCAGGCCATTCAGATTGACAATATTCTGCAAAAAAGAACGCCTGCTTCAGCCCAACGTAACGCCACTGCCATTCGTAAGCGTCTTGAGCGCTTAGAGCCTGATTTCTGGAAAGCTTTGCGGGATGGGGATGATGAGCTGGCGACTCAGGTGGCTTTTTGTGGGGCACTGGAACGCAACCTGTTGCTGCTTGAGTTTATGGAAACGGTGATGAGGGATGCCTATATCTCCCAGGCGCAATACTTGGACAGTTATATCTGGTCAGATTTTTTGGATGAACGCTCACAACGTGATCCGGATATCTGTGATTGGAAAGAGTCCAGCAAGAAAAAAATGGGGCAGGTGGTGTTTCGCATGCTGGCAGAAGCCGGTTATTTAAAAAGTACCCGTAAGCTGGAGTTGCAGCGCGTGATCGTCAGAGCAGAGCTGCGTAGCCTGTTGGAAGAACATTATAAACAACGCATTAAAAGATCTATGGAAGTGTCGGTATGGACGCGTTAGTTGTAGAGGGGCAGCAATGAGTCAAACAATACATGAGCGTCTGAACCAGATTCCAGAGCGAATACTTTCAACCGAGTTTCTCACTGGACAAGGATTGGGCAATGAAATTGGCTTCTGGATTTTTGATTATGCACCTGAAGATGAGTTGAAGGTGCGCGAATATCTGCATTTTCTAGACGGGATGCTGGAGAAAAAACACAGTCAGCTGAAGGTGGTGAATATCAACCTGCTGCAAGCCGTGGTGGATTATCTGTCTGAGCGTAACTTCATCGATAAAGCCATTCAAATGCAAAAAGCCAAAGGCGATGAGGCGCTGCTCAAAGCGCTGAAAGGCCCACTGCATATGGATAAGTTCGCGCCCTATCTGGTGAGTAAATATGCCACCAATGCACAAGATATTGTGTTGATGACTGGGGTAGGGTCGGTTTGGCCACTGTTACGTGCCCATCACTTATTGAACAGTTTGCATTCGTTACTGGGGCATAAGCCAGTGGTGCTGTTTTACCCAGGTTATTACGACGGTCAAGCGATGAGTTTATTTGGAAAAATTCCAAGCAATAATTACTACAGAGCATTCAGATTAGTGCCTTAACACGGCAAATAGAAATAAGAATTCGGGGGAATGGATTGAGATGAACATTAAAGAACTTTTTTATAAGCCATTAGATCGTGCGATTAACGGGGTCGTAAAAGCAGACCAGAATGACAATACTACGGTTTATCAGGAACTCGATGAGTATGTGGTCACCAATGAACTGGAAAAGCATTTTCGGGACTTTTTCCAGTCTTATGGCACAGACCTGAGCGATCCTTCGATTGCCAACCGTGTCGGCGTATGGATTTCAGGCTTCTTTGGTTCAGGTAAATCACATTTCCTGAAAACCTTGTCGTATATTCTGGCCAATAAAGTGGTACGTGATGCGCAAGGTAACGAGCGTAGCGCCGCAGAATTCTTTGATGAAACTAAAATCCGCGATGCATTTATCCGTGCCGATATTGGCAAGGCCGTTAGCCATCATGCCGATGTCATCCTGTTTAACATTGACAGTAAAGCCAGTTCCAATGACGATGGCAATCCGATCCTGAATGTGTTTTTACGTGTGTTTAACGAGTATCAGGGTTTTAGTGCTGACCATCCACATATTGCCCATATGGAACGTCACCTGAGCCAGAAAGGGGTGTATGAACGCTTTAAACAGGCGTTTGAGGAATCCAGCGGCATGTCTTGGCTAGAAGAACGTGACGGATATCAGTTCTATCAGGATGATGTCGAAACTGCGATTTCTCAGGCACTGAATCTATCAGCAGAAGCTGCACACAAGTGGTTTGAGGATTCTGAGCAGACCTTTAGTGTTTCGGTTGAAAACTTCTGTCAGTGGGTGAAAGAATACCTGGACAGCAAAGGACCCCAGCAACGCATGTTGTTCTTGGTCGATGAAGTGGGGCAGTTTATTGGCAGCGATACCCGCTTGATGCTGACATTGCAAACCATTACTGAAAACCTGGGTACGATCTGTAAAGGCCGCGCTTGGATTATCGTCACCTCACAGGCAGACATCGATGCTGTTTTAGGTGAGATGTCTTCTTCCAAAGCCAATGACTTCTCCAAGATTGCTGGTCGTTTTAAAACCCGGTTATCACTGTCCAGTTCCAATACCGATGAAGTCATCCAGAAACGTTTATTACGTAAAACCCCAGAAGCAGAAGCATTGCTCAGATCAGTGTTTGAGCAAAAGGGCGATATCTTAAAAAATCAGATTACCTTTGACCGTTCAGGCCCAACCCTAAAGAACTATGAGGGGCCAGACAGCTTTATCCATAACTATCCTTTTGCGCCGTACCATTTTCAGCTGGTACAAAAAGTATTTGAAGAAATCCGTAAGGTCGGTGCGACCGGTGCACACCTGGCCTATGGTGAACGGTCCATGTTGGATGCGTTCCAGATGGCCGCGAATGCGATTGCTACAGATGAAGTCGGTGCCCTGGTTCCTTTCCACCGCTTCTATACTTCAGTGGAAGGATTTCTGGATACAGCAGTGAAGCGTACCATCGACCAGGCAGGGCAGAATAAGACCCTGGATGGTTTTGATGTGCAGATGCTGCGTACCCTGTTCATGATCCGCTATGTCGATATCATCAAAGGTACGCTGGATAACCTGGTGACTTTGTCGATTGAGAAAATTGATGAAGATAAGCTGGCATTGCGCAAGCGGATTGAAGAGAGCCTGCAGCGTCTGGAAAAAGAGAGCCTGATTACTAGGAATGGTGATGAGTTCCTGTTCCTAACCAATGAAGAGCGGGATATTACCCGAAAAATTAAAGCCACAGACTTAGCGGCTTCAGAAGAAAATAAAGAGTTAGCCAACCTGATCTTTAAAGATTTACTGCGCGATCAGAACAAATACCGCCATCAAGCCAACAAGATGGACTATCAGATTGGTCGTTTTCTGGATGGTCATAGCCTGGATGGCAAGTATGAGAGCGATTTGAAAGTTGAAATCATTTCTCCGCTGGATACGGAATACAACCTCTATACTGAAGCTTACTGTATTGGTAAAAGTACTCAGGCCGAAGGACAAGTCCTGTTTAAACTGGCAGACGATAAACAGTTCTTTAATGAACTGCGCACCTGGCTGAAAACCAATAAATTTATTCGGTTAAATGATGATGGCACTCAGTCCGATATCACCCGTATCCTGGCAGACCGTGGCCGTGAGAACCAGGAGCGTAAAAAACGCCTGCGTGTCCGGGTCGAAGAAATGTTGCTGGACGCGGAAAGTTATGCCTTGGGTCAACATCTACAACTTTCATCTTCAAGTCCAACCACCAAGCTGGATGAGGCTTGTCGTTATTTGCTGGAAAACACTTATACCAAACTGAGCTATCTGCAGGTCTATCAGCAGGATGCCTGGCGTGAACTGAACGCCGTCTTGACTGTGGATGATATGGCGCAGCTCGGATTGTCTCTGGATGGCGGTCAGAGCAATCCCAAAGCCCTACAGGAAGTGGAGCAGTACATTGCACTACGGGCCACCGGTACAGAGCGTATTCTGGTGTCAGATGTGGTGGATCGTTTTGCCAAACGTCCTTATGGCTGGCCAGATGCCGAGATTTTACTGTTGGTGGGTCAGCTGGCTGCGATGGGGCGGATTTCACTACAGTTAAATGGCGGCAGCTTACAGTTAAAAGATGCCTTTGAGCCTTTACAAAACAGCCGCCGTCGCCGTGATGTGTCGATCATTAAAAAACGCCAGACTGATGATCAGGTATTGAAACAGGCACGCCAACTCACCCAAGAACTGTTCTCGGCGATGGGACCAGCGACTGAGAAAGAGCTATTTGAATTCTATTTGCAGCATCTTAAGACTTGGTTAGCCAACTTTAAGTCGTATAAGAGTAAAACTGATGTTGGGCAGTTCCCGGGTAAGAAAGTGATTGAAAAGTCTATTCTGACTTTGGAACGTCTGCTGGCGAATAGCGACAGCTTCGATTTCTTTAAGGCCGTGGTCGAGAACAAGGACGACTATCTGGATCTGGAAGAAGATTATCGTGATATTCATGAATTCTTCAGCAACCAGATGCCAAGCTGGCAACAACTGCAACAGGCCTTACGTCATTTTGAGAAAAACAAACAGGCGCTGGGCAGTGATGAGGTGGCAAAAAAAGCCCTCTCTGAATTACATCGCATTTCCACCCTTGAATCGCCCTATGGTCTGTTAAATAAAGTGGCTGATTTGGTTCGTACAGTGGAAAGCGTCAATGAGCAATTGTTGACTGAGAAGCGCAATCAGGCGATAGAACACATTGATGACAAGATCAAACAGTTAGAAGCCGAGATTAAAAACAGTGGTATTGCCACCGCTGAGCTGAGTAACAAGCTATTACGCCCACTACAACTGCTGAAAACGGATATTGAAGTGGAAACTAGCCTGTCCACCATCTATATGTTGCAAACTCAAACCAGCGTCGAGCGTTTTGATGAAGCCTTGTATGAGTTGGAAAGCGAAGTTCAGGCGGAAATCCAGCGTCAGGCCAAAGCGGCACAACTGGCTCAGAGCAAAGCCGAGAGTGTGGCGAGTTCAGCAACTACAGCCAGCCCAGTTACATCAACACCTGCTGCGAGTCCGGTACAGTCTGTGACAGCCGTAGTGCCACCGAAACCTGTTGTCGAAGTTGATGTCGCCAGCATTTACAGCAAAAGCTCAAGTAGTGTCTATCTGGAAACAGAAGAATCAGTGGATCAGTTTGTAGACGCACTCAAAGCTGAACTGAAAAAAATCGTGAGTGATAAAAAGCGTGTGCGTATCCGCTAACTCGGGTTAGGGATATCGGCATCAGTCATTAATTAAAGGTTTAAAGATGAATACCAGTAATATTAAAAAATACGCACCGCAAGCACGAAATGATTTTATCGCAGCGATGCGCAAGCAAGCCGCTAAATATGGCATCACCGCAGACCGCATTTTACCGGCAGAACAGAAAGGGGACTTGCTGCTGATTGGCGATCAGGTTTTTCCGCTATCAGTCATGAAACCACGTGAGAAGCTGATCAAGCGCATTCAAACCAGCAGTTTTGAGCAGACGATTGATTATATCGCTTATAGCTGGTTTAACCGTCTCTGTGCCATTCGCTACATGGAATGCAAAGGCTTACTGGATCATGGTCGCCGTGTGCTGAGCAGTGCCGATGGTAGTGCAGGCTTGCCGCAGATTCTGGAAGAATGTCTGGACATTGAGCTACCGGGTTTAGATGCCAGCCGTGTGGCTGAACTCAAGCTGGATGGCAATAAAGACGAAGAACTCTATCGTGAATTGTTACTGGCGCAGTGTCATGCGTTGAATCAGGTGATGCCACTCCTGTTCGAACAGGTGTCTGATGAGTCAGAACTGTTATTACCGGATAACCTGACCAAAACCGATTCGTTGATCCGTGATCTGGTCAGCAGTATTCCAGAAGAAGACTGGTCGGATGTGCAGATTATTGGCTGGCTGTATCAGTTCTATATTTCTGAAAAGAAAGACCAGGTGATTGGTAAAGTTGTCAAAAGTGAAGATATCCCTGCCGCGACACAATTATTCACCCCAAACTGGATTGTGAAATACCTGGTACAGAACAGTGTTGGTCGTCTATGGATGATGGCACAGCCAGAAAGTATGCTTGCCAGTGGGTGGGAATACTATATTCAGCCGGCTGAGCAAAGCGATGAAGTCAATGCACAGTTAAAACAGCTGATTGATGTACGGATCAGTGAAGATGGCGATAGCTTAAACCCTGAAAGCATTACGGTACTGGATCCGGCCTGTGGTTCGGGGCATATTCTGGTGGAAGCCTACGATTGCTTAAAAGCGATTTATTTGGAACGTGGTTACCGCAGTCGTGATATTCCACGTTTGATTCTGGAAAACAACCTGTACGGGATTGATATTGATACCCGTGCCGCGCAGTTAGCCAGTTTTGCGCTATTGATGAAAGCGCGTGAGGATGACCGCCGTTTATTTAGCAATCCACCGAAGCTGAATATTATTGCGCTACAAGACAGTCAGGATTTAGATGCAGATCAAATCTGGAAAGATCTCAACTTAAACCAAGCATGGCAAAAAGGCAGTCATGTCGATCTGTTTGGCAATGATCAAAAGGATTTAAGCAGTCCTGAAAATGACGAACGTTTTAAGCTGATTCAGGAAGTTTTAGCTAAGTTTAAAGAAGCCTCAACTTTTGGTTCTTTAATTTGTATGGATAGCCCAGAACAAGATTTTATCGATTTGCAAAATACCTTAGAAGGCTTGGTTATTGAGGGCGATACCTTACAGAAAGCCGCTGCTAAAAAATTATTGCCTTTGGTTATACAAGCAAAACTTTTAGCGAAAAAATATGATGCTGTAATCGCTAACCCGCCGTATATGGGTGCGAATACAATTACAAACTTAAAAGAATTCGCTAAAGATTACTATCCTGATAGTAAATCAGACCTCTTTGCCATGTTTATAGAACGTGGTTTCGATTTTTGTAAAGAATCTGGTGCTAGTAGTATGGTAACAATGCAGGGATGGATGTTTTTAACATCATATCAAAACATGCGGGAAAAATTACTTCTAAATCATTCAATTTGGACTATGGCTCATTTGGGAGCCCGAGCTTTTCCAGAGATATCAGGCGAAGTTGTACAGACTGTAGCATTCGTAGGTCAAAAAAAACATATAGGGGGTGTAAAGCCGGCTTTCTTCAGATTAGTAGATAAAAATCATGAGGAAAAACAATACCTATTAAAAAATAATTTAAATCGCTTTGATACAACCATTCAAGAAGATTTCCAAAAAATACCATGTAGTCCTATAGCATATTGGGTAGGTAATTCTATACGTGATAATTTTGAGAAAATGCCAGCATTAGCGGATATAGCTAATGCTAAAAGTGGACTAACAAGCGGAGATAAACCTAGGTTTGTAAGAGAGTGGTATGAAGTCAATCATACTAAGATCAATTTTGTAGCCAAAAATAATCAAATTAATTTAAATAAATGGTTCCCACATAATGATGGTGGTACTGCAAGAAAATGGTATGGAAACAGAAATCATATTATTAATTGGGAAAAAAATGGATTTGCAATTAAACAGCAGCGTAATTCTACCATTCGAAATCCATCATATTATTTTAAAGCTGGCGTAACCTGGACAGATATTTCGAGTTCTTTTTTTTGTGCAAGATTAGTAGATGAAGGCTTTATATTTGAAAATACAGGTTCTATGGTTTTTTCAAATAATTTAATAACAACATTAGGTTTATTAAATTCAAAAGTTGTTTTCTACTATATGAATCTTATGAATCCTACCTTACATTTTGGAGTTGGCGAAATAAATAAACTTCCATTTGATGTACAAGCAGCTAATGAAGAAAATATTAAGGTTTGTGTTCAATTATCTAAATATGATTGGGACTCCTACGAAACCTCATGGGACTTTACCCAAAACCCCATTATTCGTAGCCAACAGCCAAACTTAGAACTAGCGTTTAACACATGGCAACAGCAAAATACTGACGCCGTGGCTGAAATGAAACGCTTGGAAGAAGAAAACAATAAGCTGTTTATTGATGCTTATGGTTTACAGGATGAACTTACACCAGACGTACCAGATGAACAGATCACTTTAACTCGTGCCGACCGTGAAAAAGACAGCCAGCGTTTAGTCTCTTATGCACTTGGCTGCATGATGGGGCGTTATAGTCTGGATGAACCAGGTCTGATCTATGCCCATGCAGGTAATCAAGACTTTGATGCTAGCCGTTATCAAACATTCCCGGCAGATGCTGACGGTATTATTCCATTGACCGAAATGCACTGGTTTGAAGATGATGCAACGCACCGTATTCGAGAGTTCTTAACTGCCGTTTGGGGGAAAGAGACACTGGATGCCAATATGCAGTGGCTCGCAGAAAGCTTAGATAAAAAAGCCAGTGAAACGGCTGAAGACACCATTCGCCGTTACCTCGCCAGCAAGTTCTATAAAGATCACATGCAGACCTATAAAAAGCGCCCGATCTACTGGCTATTCAGCAGTGGTAAACAGGGGGCTTTCCAGGCGTTGGTGTATTTGCATCGTTATAACGAAAGCACCTTGGCGCGTATGCGTACCGAATATGTTATGCCACTGATTTCCAAAATGTCCGCCTATGCTAATTCTCTGGAAACAGCAAAAGAAAGCAGTGACTCTGCGGCTGAAATCAAACGCATCGAGAAAAAACTGCAAGACTTGCATAAGCAACAGGCTGAACTCAGTACTTTTGAAGAAAAGCTGCGTCATTATGCCGATCAGCGTATTACGTTAGATCTGGATGATGGGGTGAAAGTCAATTATGGCAAGTTTGGGGACTTGTTGGCTGAAGTCAAAGCGATTACGGGGGAGAAATGATGAATGCTTTTTCTCCGGTACTAGACCTTGATGAGGTCGTTGCATGAATTTAAGTCAACTACAACAAGGTCTGGAACAAGCCTTTTATATTGAACAGCACCGGATTGTCTTCTGGTACGATGCGGAACAGTCCTTTAGCGAAGAAGTAAAGGCGTTAAAACTGAATGATGTTCATATTCTGAATATGGCAGAAGAATCCAGCCTTGCGATTAAGCTTAAACTGGAACTTGAGGATCAGCAGGGCAAATACTTGCTGTATTTTCCAAGTCCTGAGCCTGAAACTGAAAAAGACTGGTTACTGGACATCAAGCTCTATTCACGCATCTTCTATGCCGATCGTTTCTCGATTATTTTCAATGAGCTTGGGCTACAGCAACAAAGTTTAAGAGAACATCTGGCCAAACGTGAAGAGTTCCTCAAAGCCAAAGCCCGTCTGAGCGCATTAAAACGTTATACCCAGCCTGATGCAGATGAACAGAATCTGGATATGGCCATGATTGCAGCTGTGGTCAAGGCCGACAGTGCCGAACTCATGCATATCGTTCTGGCACTGGCAGATGAAATGGTACAGCAGAACCTGGCTCTGGAAGTCAATCCAGACTCCTTTGCTGAACTGGAAAAATTCCAACTGGTGCCAGCTTTGGTCACCGCATTACAGGCGGAAATTGGTTATCCAGCATCGGTTGAAGAATTGAATGGGGAAGCACCATTCAAGCTCGGTACGTTCTTTATCCGTTTGATGACTACAGGTTTCTGTGAAAGCCTGGGCGATATACCGCTATGGGCTCAAGAACTGGTGATGTCATCCGTCAGCTCCCGTGCGACGGCTAGAGCCTTTTTGTCGCGCTGGAGAGACAGTTCTAAATACTACCCAACCTTCGATACGCTTTCCCAGACCGTGGCGAATGCACTGCGGATCCAGGAGAGGGTCGGGGCCTTTGATCTGGGGCAGCTGCTGGATGTCATGACCTTTGAAGTGATTGAACAAAAGATCATTGTTGATTTGGCCAGTCATATCCCTGCAGCAACCAAAGCTGAACTGGAACATTTCAGAACGATTATTTCTACCCGTCTGGATGGTTATTGGGCTTCCAAACATAAGGATGATGCAACACGCCGTAAATATCGTACTGTCTATACAGCGTTGCAGGCAGCCATTGAGCTGTTTAGCCTGCGACAGCAGTTTGATGCCGGTTTCTATTTCGACTCCAGTGAAGCTTTGTATAAAGCCTACGAGCAGGAGTTGTATCGCTTTGATATGGCCTATCGCCACTACAGTGCTGCTTCTCAACGCGCTCATGTCGATATCCTGAAAAAACTCGATGAAGAAGTGGAAAATTGCTATTCCTACTGGTTTATTGACCACTTGGCACGCAACTGGGGCGAGCGGATTGAAGCTGAGCAACGCTTGAATGTCTGGAAAATGGCAGATATCCCAAATCAGCAGAACTTCTACGATACTCACGTTAGACCCTTACTCAGTTCCGCAACGAAACGCCGTATTGTGGTGATTATCAGTGATGCTTTCCGTTATGAAGCTGCGGTAGAGCTGCGTGATCGTATCAATGAAAAGCGTTATTCTGAAGCGACCTTGTCTTCACAGCTGGGCGTTGTCCCAAGTTACACCACACTTGGCATGGCCTCGTTGTTGCCGCATCAGACTTTGGAGTACAAAGAGGCCGCAGGTGATGATGTTTTAGTAGATGGGCAGTCCAGCAAAGGGACTGCAGCACGATCCAAAATTCTGGCTGCCTATAATGGATTGGCAGTAACCGCTGAAATGGTAAAAGGCTGGTCGCGTGATGAAGGCCGTGAAGCGCTGAAAGATCATGAGCTGATTTACGTTTATCACAACGTGATTGATGCACGCGGTGACAGTGCCTCGACAGAATCAGAAACCTTTATGGCGGTAGAACATGCTATTGAAGAGCTGACCGAACTCAGCCGCAAAATCTTAATGCACTTCAATATTTCTACCCTGTTGATTACAGCCGACCATGGCTTCCTGTTCCAGCAAAGTAAACTGGAATCTGCGGATCGTTCAAGCTTGACTGAAAAACCTGCCAATACATTGAAGAGCAAAAAACGCTATGTGATTGGGCATGGTTTACCAGAGAGCAAGGAAGCCTGGAAAGGCTCAACCCAAGCTACGGCAGGCACATTATCTGCGACTGATTTCTGGATTCCAAAAGGGGCGAACCGTTTCCATTTCGTAGGAGGCTCACGTTTCGTGCATGGCGGCATCATGCCTCAGGAAATTGTGGTACCGGTACTGATGGTAAAACAGCTACGTGGTGAAAAGGCTGGACAGCGGACCAAGCGTAAAGTTGAGGTCATTTCTACCAAATCCACGCTGAAGATGGTCAATAACATCCAGAAGTTTGATTTGATGCAAACCGAAGCTGTCAGTGAGCTGGTCATGCCAGTGACTTTATCCATTGCCATTTATGATGGGGATCTTAAAGTTTCCAGTGAAGAAACTTTGACTTTTGATAGCACTACCGACTCTGTTGCCGATCGGGTCAAACAGGTCAGACTGTCATTGTCTGGCACTGATTTTGACCGTAAGAAAGATTACTTCCTGGTACTGAAAGACAAAGACCTGAATATCGAGATGCAACGCTATAAGGTCACCATTGATTTGGCATTTACCGATGACTTCTTCTAATAACGAATTAACGATAGAGCGTAGCCTACATGGAATCTGCTAACGATAAAGAACTGGATCAGCTGCTGAATGAACACTTTGCTGGGCGGGTGGTACGTAAGGATCTAACTAAACTGATCAAAGAAGGGGCCAATGTCCCTGTCTATGTACTCGAATACCTGCTGGGGATGTACTGTGCCTCGGATGATCCAGAGATCATTGAACAGGGACTACGTAACGTAAAGACCGTACTGGCTGAGAACTACGTCCGACCGGATGAAGCCGAGAAGGTGAAATCCCTGGTCCGTGAACGGGGCAGTTATAAGGTCATTGATCGGGTGACTGTAAAGCTGAATGAGCGTAAAGACAAATACGAAGCATCATTTAGTAATCTTGGCATCAAAGATGCCGAAATCTCGGCAGGCATCGTCAAAGAGTATGAAAAATTACTTGTTGGTGGTATCTGGGTCATTGCTACGCTCAGTTATTATTTTGAAGAAGGACAGACTAGTTCTCCATTTGGCGTGAGCTTACTCAAGCCGATTCAAATGCCGAATATGAATATGGATGAACTTTTCAGTGGCAGAGCAGCATTAAGCACTGATCAGTGGCGCGAGAGTTTAATCCGTTCGATCGGCATGGAACCGGCTTCGTTAAAAGAGGATGTGCAATGGCACCTATTAGCGCGTATGGTTCCGTTCGTTGAAAATAACTATAACGTTTGTGAACTGGGACCACGCGGTACCGGGAAAAGCCATATTTACAAAGAGTGTTCACCGAATAGTATTTTAGTCTCCGGTGGACAAACGACTGTCGCCAACCTGTTCTATAACATGAGTAGCCGCCGTATTGGTCTGGTGGGCTTATGGGATGTGGTAGCTTTTGATGAAGTTGCTGGTATTTCCTTTAAGGACAAAGATGGCGTACAGATCATGAAAGACTACATGGCCTCAGGATCTTTTGCCCGTGGTCGTGAACAGATGGAAGCCTCAGCTTCGATGGTTTTTGTGGGTAATATTAACCAAAGTGTTGAATCCTTGGTGAAGACTAGCCACTTATTGGCTCCTTTTCCTGAAGCCATGATCGATTCAGCATTCTTTGATCGCTTTCATGCCTATATCCCGGGTTGGGAAATTCCGAAAATGCGCCCGGAATTCTTTACCAACCGTTATGGCTTGATCGTTGATTATCTGGCTGAGTTCTTCCGGGAAATGCGTAAGCGTAGTTTTGCGGATGCCATTGAGAAGTACTTTAAGCTAGGGAATAACCTGAATCAGCGTGATGTGATTGCCGTTCGCAAGACGGTTTCTGGATTGATGAAGCTGCTCTACCCACATGGTCAATTTAACAAAGAAGATGTACGGCAATGCCTGGAATATGCGCTGCAGGTGCGCCGTCGGGTCAAAGAACAGCTGAAAAAAATTGGGGGGATGGAATTCTATGATGTGCATTTTAGCTATATCGACAATGACACCCTAGAAGAGCATTTTGTTTCGGTAAAAGAGCAGGGTGGAGGTGGACTTATTCCCGAAGGTCCTGCTAAACCAGGCTTCCTGTATACCATTGGCCTCAGTAATAAGGGCATGCCAGGCTTATACCGCTTAGAACTTCAAGTCACTAAAGGTTCAGGAAAATTGGCGACATCTGGCTTATGGAATTCAAGTAGTGCCAAAGAACAGGTCAAGATTGCTTTTGATTACTTCAAGGCCAATGCATCCCGGATCTCGGGGGGCAGTAAGGTGCTGGAACATGATTTCCACTTACATGTGGTGGAATTACAGAATACCGGCCCGCTCAGCCATCTTGCTCTGCCAAGTTTAGTGGCTTTCGCTTCTGGCCTCTTAGGACGATCGGTACAAAGTCAGATGGTGGTACTGGGTGATATGAGCTTGGGTGGTTCAGTGACACCGGTGGAAAGTATTGCCGAATGTCTGCAAGTTGCTTTTGATGCGGGTGCCAAGAAGGTTGCTTTACCAATGAGTAGTGCGGCAGATATCCCAACGATTCCTGTGGAACTGTTTACCAAGTTCCAGACCAGCTTTTATGCAGATCCGGTGGATGCGGTGTTTAAAGGGTTAGGGGTGGATTAATTTCATATCTGTCTGGAAGAGTTACAGTAGATTGTTTTAAATTCAGTTTCTCAAGTTAAACACCATGTTGTAAAAGCATAATACTGCCTCTTTTAAAGAGCTAGTATTTTAGGGGGGATTACCCTTCATTTTTTTTTGATCAGATATCTGTTGTACTTTGACAGGATTTTGTTGATCTAAATATTTTTGATACCAAACACGCAATGTTTCAGGAGTACAACCGATTTTAGGATCAATAGCTGTGATTGCTGCCCAAGTAGAAGGATAATCTTTTTCAGATTCAATCAATAATTGAACCGCTCTTTCTCTGATTTCAGGGGGCAATTTTACTTTGCCATTTGTAAGGTAAAAGGGGTCAATTTTAGAATGCCGTTGACAATGTATCGCCTTTTGAGTTTGAAGCAATGTACAATGATAAGATTAACCCGTTAGGTCAGGTGGCCTAACTTAAATAAAAAGTCTCCGACAAACCCGGTACGGTTCACTATCTATTGTTATTCTTACCTGAAATTGATGTGAGCTTATAGAGACAAGGTAAATTTGCAAAAGTGCCGGCTATTCAGTGTTCATTGAATGTTTAATTTAATTTATTAAGCTTGACCTTGGAGTGGCTCTAAGCCTTATACTTGGTACAAATTTTTCGATTGTTATGATGATGCGTTCTACTACATGGATTACAGTCTTGGTTGGATTGTTCATGTTCCAAAGCTTTTGGAATGTGGCGGCGGCCTTTTGTGTCCATGAACAACAGCCTCAATCACAGCAGAGTTATCATTTTGGTCATCACCAAAATACCTTGTGTGCCAGCGATAGTCGTCAACACGATCATAATGGACAGTCAGAAAACATAAAAACATTCAGTAGCGATTTAGAAATCGGTGAAGATCATCAAGATCATCTACCATCGATGACGCATTTGATTGTACAAAATGAAAAAGTAGATGTGTTTCATCCAAGCTCTGAAGTTAAAGTGAATCCACAATTTCATTGGAAAAACAGCTATCAGGCTCCTGACCTGTTTCAACAAAGCCCACCTCCCGAATTTTCCCCGCTCATGGTGGGGTAGCCTAAAACATTCCCACCACTTTTATTATTTAAATAAGTGGGAAAAATCATGTCTTCACAATCAATTATACTCTTGCGTCATAGCTTGGTTGCTTGTATATGTGCAGCGGCTATGCAATATAGCTATGCTGAAAACGTTACCAGCTTTGAATCCGCTTTAGCAAAAGTACAAAGTTACCAGACTCAAGACAAGCTGTGGCAACAAGTTCAGCAAATATCTGAATTGAATATTCAGCAAAGTCGGTTATGGCAGAATCCAAGTATAAGTTTAGAACAGTCTGGCTTTGGCTCAGGTCAAGAACAGGAATTCAATGTTGGCGTTAGTCAACCTCTAGATCTATTTGGTCAGCGTAAGCTGAACCGGGTGATTGCCAATACCTCGAATCAACAAATCCAATTGCAACAGCAATTATGGAAGGCACAAAGCCAACTGATTGTTAAATTTGCATGGTCGCAATTTGCACTTGCTGAGGTTGAGCAGTCTGCTTATTCAGTACAGTTAAAAACAAGTAAAGCCAATCTGGACAGTGCCCAGAAACGCTATCAGGCAGGCAGTATTGCCCTGGTTGATTTTGAGCGTACCCAAATTGAAGCGCTAGAAATCCAACGACTTTATCAGCAAGCGATGCTGAATAAACAAGCTGCCGGTCGTCAGCTGTCTAATTTGTGGGGGGGAGAAACATCTTCACATCTTCAATTGAATAAAACCGCTATCCCTTGGCCAGAGCAAAGTCTCCAAACTGTGCAACGGTATATTGCTGAAGGGTGGCTAGAAAAATTCTATGCCTTGAACATTCAGCAATCGGATCATCAAATTGAAAATTTAAGAATTCAGGCACGTCCCAATCCGACTTTAAATGTAGGCATGAAACGTAGCAAAACCCCTAATGAAAGCAACGATACGACTTTGGCAATCGGCGTGGCTATTCCACTGAATATTTTTAACCGCCAGCAATATGCGATCCCGATGGTCCAGCAACAGCAAATATTGCTGAACCAACAGCAGCAGCGTGAGCTGAAGCAACAAATACTCAATATTGCCAACAGCATGCATCAGCTCAAAGGTTTACGTAGCCAGTTCGATGCCACAACAGCACAAGTTACTTTGGCGACCAAAGTTCAGAGCCGTACTTTACAAGGGTTTCAGGCAGGGAAACTGTCCATTACCGACGTTCAGCAAGCAACCACCCAACTGCAGAATCTTCGATTGGGTCAATTACAAATTCTACGTCAAGCTTGGCAAACTGCCCTCGCAGCTGAGGCACTCAGTATTGGCACAAGTTATGAAGAAATTAGCCGTTCGGATGCCTATACACAACTGAATAAAAAGGCAGTCGAAGCATCGCAAAATTTAATCAATGGGGGAGCACGATAAAATGAACGCCAAGCAAAACGGAAAAATATCCCAGTCTCTCATGATTGCAATTTTGATTCTGATTACGGTCTTGGTCAGTCTGGTTATTTGGTTAAGTTCAAAAAAAACTGAATCTGAGGGGCATGGTCATGATGAGGGAAATGCCGAACATTCTGATGAAGATAGTTCTGAAGAAGGACATGCTGAAGAAGGCGAAATACAACTGACCAGCCAACAAATGGTTGAACAAGGTTTAAAAGTTGCTGTTGCATCCACAGGATTGGTTGAAAAGCTGACAACCCTGCCAGGTAAATTGGTGGTGAATACCGATCAACAAGCGCATATATCGCCTAATTTTAGTGGTCATGTCGAGCAGGTCAATGTGGCTTTAGGACAGAGCGTGCAAAAAGGACAAACGCTGGCTGTACTAATCGTGCCTGAACTGATCGACCAACAGGCAAATCTGCGTATGGCACAGGTGAATCTGGATTTGGCCCGTAAAGATTACCAGCGCGAACAGCAACTCTGGTCACAGGGGATTTCTGCCAAACAGGATTACCAGCGTGCCGAAAATGCCTACCGTCAAGCGCAGATTACTGTCCAGTCCTCACAAGCACGTTTAAATGCATTAGGTGCAAGTGGCAATAACAATGGGCGTTTTCTGATTAAAGCACCGATCTCTGGGGTGATCAGTCAAAAAGATATTGTGGTCGGTGAAAATGTGCAACTGGCTAATCAGCTCTTTGTCATTGAACAGCTGAAAGATTTATGGCTTGAGTTTAATTTGCCGAATCAATTCTCAGGTCAACTGCAAGCCGGGCAAAAAATTGACTTTAAAGTGAATGATTCAGATCAAATCTATAAAGCTACTGTACAAAGCTTAACCTCTCAGGCAGATGTACAAACAGGGCGTCTGGTGGTGCGCGCAAAACTCGATGCGCAAGCTACTGAGTTGCGTTCTAATGTGTTAGTGAGAGTGTTGATTCCGGAAGCTACAGCAAAATCAGCCCTTCGGATTCAAAAGTCTGCGCTGCAAAGTATTGAAGGTGAAGACAGTATTTTCATCGTAGATTCAGAACAAAAAGGTCAAGTCCACTTAAAAGCACAGAAAGTGCAATTGGGGCAGGCTTCAAGTGATGGACAATGGCTTGAAGTGATTTCTGGGCTGACTGAAGGGCAGAAGTATATCGCTCAAGGCAGTTTCTTGTTGAAATCTGAATTAGAAAAAGACGAGGCAGGCCATGAACATTAATTCTGATCTGCCAAAACCAGAAGGTTTATTCGAACGAATCATTCAGTTTTCCATACAAAATGCGATTTGGGTGTTGCTCTTTGTCTGTACCTGGATTGCGGTCGGGGTGTATAGCTATCAGAAACTCCCGATTGATGCTGTACCCGATATTACCAATACCCAAGTCCAGATTAATACTCAAGCCAAGGGTTTTACTGCGCTTGAAGTCGAACAGCGGATTACCTATCCCATTGAAAATGCCATGGCTGGCATTCCGGATCTGGAGCTTACCCGTTCCATATCCCGTTATGGACTCTCTCAAGTCACCATTGTCTTTAAAGATGGGACTGATATTTATTGGGCCCGTCAGCAGATTAACCAACGGATACAGGAGGCGCAATCTGAGTTGCCTGCACAAATCGCACCGACGATGTCCCCCGTTTCTACGGGTCTCGGTGAGATTTATCAATGGGTACTGAAGGCAGATCCGAATGCGAAAAAGCCGGATGGAACTGCATACACGCCGATGGATTTACGTGAGATTCAGGACTGGATTGTGCGTCCTCAACTGCAACGTGTTAAGGGAGTTGCAGAGGTCAACAGTATTGGTGGTTTTGAAAAAACCTATGTGGTCTCTCCCGATTTAAACCGGATGCAGCAACTGAATATCTCATTAGAACAACTGCAACAGGCTTTAGCGCAAAATAATGAGAACCGAGGTGCAGGTTATATTGAAGACAATGGTCAGCAACTGACGGTACGTGTACCGGGTACATTCAATGGGCTTTCTGATATTGAGAACACCATGCTGGGTAGCCCAAATGGCAGCCCAATTCGGGTTGGTGATATTGCGCAAGTCTCTATTGGGCATGATTTAAGAACCGGTGGGGCAACCTATAACGGCAAAGAAACCGTTTTAGGGATTGCCATGATGGCGATGGGGGGAAATAGCCGGACTGTTTCTAAAGCTGTGGATGCCAAGCTTCAAGATATTCAGAATAGTTTGCCTAAAGGGGTAGTGATTGAAACGGTGTACGACCGTACTACCTTGGTTGAGAAGGCGATTAAAACCGTTCAGAAAAACTTGGTAGAGGGAGCAATCCTGGTCATCATCATTCTGTTCCTGTTTTTAGGGAATATCCGTGCTGCCTTGATTACTGCCTGTGTCATTCCACTCTCTATGCTGTTTACCTTAACCGGGATGGCACAGAAAAATATCAGTGCCAATCTGATGAGTTTAGGTGCACTCGATTTCGGCATCATTGTCGATGGTGCTGTGGTGATTGTCGAAAACTGTATCCGGCGTTTAGCCCATACACAGCAACTGTTAAAACGACCTCTCACACAAAGTGAACGCTTTAAGGAAGTTTTTCTGGCTGCCCGCCAAGCACGTCGTCCTCTTATTTTTGGTCAGCTTATTATTTTGGTGGTGTATTTGCCGATTTTTGCTTTAAGTGGTGTGGAAGCAAAAATGTTCCATCCGATGGCATTGACAGTGGTACTCGCCCTTGTTGCAGCCATTATTTTATCGATCACCTTTGTGCCTGCTGCTGTGGCATTGTGGGTCAAAGGCGATATTCAAGAAAAAGAAAGTCGTTGGATGTTATGGCTAAAAGCTAAATATCAGCAAACTCTTGATATTTCGTATCAATACAAAGCAGTTGTGCTGACTTTTGCACTGTGTGTATTAGTGATTACGGGATTTATCAGTACCAAACTCGGCAGTGAATTTGCACCACAGCTCAGTGAAGGAGACTTTGCGGTACAACAGTTACGTTCACCAAGTACAGGCTTAGAAGAGTCTTTACGTATTCAGGAGAATACTGAAAAACTTCTTTTAAAGAGTTTCCCTGAAATTAAGGCAGTATTTGCCAGAACGGGTACAGCCGAGGTTGCAACAGATGTCATGCCACCCAATATTTCAGATGGCTATATCATGTTAAAGCCTCGTTCAGAATGGCCAAATCCTAAAGAAAGTTTAGATGAATTACGTGGCCGTATGGTGACGTATTTAGCCACGATTCCAGGCAATAATAGTGAATTTTCACAACCGATTGAACTCCGATTTAATGAATTGATCTCAGGTGTGCGTAGTGATGTTGGTGTGAAAATCTTCGGTGATGATATGAATGTCCTCAATACTGAGGCGACTAAAATCTCCAAAATCATTCAGCAAATATCGGGTAGCAGTGCCGTGAAAGTTGAGCAGACCTCAGGTTTGCCATTACTGAATGTCGAGGTAAATAAAACTTTGGCTGCACAATATGGTTTGAGTGTGCGTTCAATTCAAGACCTTGTGGCAACCAGTATTGGTGGACAAAGCGTGGGAGAGATTTTAGAAGGCGATCGTCGTTTTGATTTTGTTATCCGTCTTGGAGAGCAAGACCGTAGTGTCGCATCTGTTTCCCAGTTACCTATTCAGCTTCCAAATGGTGGCAGTATTTTATTGTCGGATGTCGCGCAAGTCTCGACCATTGAAGGAATCAACCAAGTCAGTCGAGAAAATGGTAAACGCCGAGTTGTGGTTACAACGAATGTTGAAGGGCGTGATTTAGGGTCTTTTGTTTCTGATGTACAGACACAGCTCAAAGCATACACTTTGCCAAGTGGTTATTGGATAGAATATGGCGGTCAGTTTGAAAATTTGGCTTCAGCCAAAGCACGGATGCAAATCGTGATTCCACTGGCTTTAATCACTATCTTTATTTTACTGATGGCGGTCTTTCACAATGTCAAAGAAAGTCTATTGGTCTTTACCGGGGTACCCTTTGCCTTGACCGGTGGTGTGCTGTTCCTTTGGCTAAGGGATATTCCATTATCGATGTCAGCTGGAATTGGCTTTATTGCCTTATCTGGTGTTGCAGTCCTCAATGGACTGGTAATGCTGACCTTTATTAAGGAATTAAGGGACAAATATCCAGTGCATAAAGCCGTGTGGCAAGGGGCTATTTTGCGCTTAAGACCAGTGTTGATGACAGCTTGTGTGGCTTCACTGGGTTTTGTACCAATGGCGCTGGCAACCGGAACAGGGGCTGAGGTTCAACGGCCACTGGCAACCGTAGTGATTGGCGGGATTATCTCTTCAACATTACTAACTTTGGTGCTGTTACCCGTGCTTTATCGTTGGATAAATGAAAAGAAAGTTTCTTAATCCAATAGATTAGTCGATTTACAGCAGAGATATTGGCTGTTATCCAATATCTCTGCTCATCATAAATAGAATAAGGAAAATATTTTATGTCAGAACATCATGATCATAGCCATGCGGTTGTTACTGAAGAAAATAGTAAGAAGTTAATGGTTGCCTTAGGTTTAACGACTACTTTTTTAATAGTATAGGACTTACGCACTATCATTTATAGATTCTCTGTGGTAGCAGATGATTTTTATCGAGAATAAAGTCATCAATGAAGTTTTTGATAATTGGTCTAAATAATTTCTTCTGCCAACGATATATATTT
>NZ_VOZT01000041.1:0-30841 GCF_013419625.1 Acinetobacter sp. YH12070
TCCAGATTTAAATCCAATAGAAAATATGTGGTCACGAGTCAAGGCGATTCGAACTAAGTTTAGAGTTAAAGATATTGATAAATTATTTAAAGATTACTGTAATGATTTATTTGGTATTTAGCTATAACTTTCCAATCTGCTTGTTTCCACACATAACCTGCGTTGGCAGAAACCACGGTATAGCTCGACGCGGCATCACTGTTGGCATCATCGACATAGACTTTATCCATATAGCGAACATCTAGGCCGGCATTAAAGCCAATATCTGGCTGCCAATTCAGTGCGGCAAACGCTTGGTTTTTGGCAATACCCGGTATATAAGTGCCTTTGACGACATCACTGTCAGGAATTGCAGCATCAAATGTGGCATCGATATAACTGTAGCTTGCTTGCGCGCTTAAATCTCGCCATAGTTGTTTATTCCACGAAAGCTCAACACCTTCACGTAAGGTTTTATCGGCATTTTTATAGGTTGAACGACCATTGATACTTCCTGCAGAGACGATGTCATCTTGAGTTTTGCTTTGGAATACCGCTGCAGTGAAATTCCCCCATGCATTTTGTGATTTAAGCCCAAGCTCGTAGTTATCGCTACTGGCTGGTTTTAAATCAAAATTCATGCCGTCATCTTTGGAGTAGGCCATTTCTGTAAAGGTTGGTGTTTCAAAACCTTTGGCATAACTGGCATAGGCATTCAGTTGAGGCGCAATATTCCAGCTTACTGCTGCTGAAGGTAAAACTTTGTCATAGTCAGTTTTACCGCTGTCATCCTTATTTAAACCCACGACATATTTATCGTCAGATTCATAATGAACATTGCTATATCGTAGCCCTGTATCTAAAGTCCAATTGGGTAAAAAATTCCACGAAGCTTGGACATAGGGGTCTAAATTCCACAAGGTGTTATTTTCATTTCGACGAATATTGCCTTTCTTGCCAAAATTTCCATTGGCATCAAAATTTTCATAGCCCTTACGGTCTTCATCCATATAGTCAAAGGCTAGGCCTGCAGTAAAACGCGTATTCGGCAAGAGGTCTTTGCCTGTCCAGCGAATATCTGTTCCATAATAATCACGGCTAAAATCAATCACACCGCCTGCATGGCGCGCATTATTTTGTGGATTTTTGGGGATGGACTGATACTGCACCACATCACGTTGCCCCATATACACCATTGCATTGAGTTCATGCTGCTCATTCAATGGTCTTTTCCACGTCAACCCCGTTTGAGTTTGGCTAATTTCCTTACGTACATCATAGGTATTATTGGCATCATTAACTTGTTTCGGATTTTGACGCAATTGCTCCCGATTCAGACCTTGTGGGTCATCGGCATTGATATCCACATGATTCACAATCCAATTGACCTTGGAACCATCATCCAGATCCCAAGTCAGTTTTGCATTGCTAAGTACCTTATTTGCGGAACTATGATCACGGTAACCATCAGTTTCAAAATAAGAAGAACTCACGACATAGCTAGGTTCATTGGCCTGTTCTGAGCCACCTTGCAGCACAATATCAGCACGACTTTTATGATGACTGCCGCCCGAATAGCCGAGTTCGATAGAGTCTTTTCCAGTACCTTGCTTGGTTGTTGTTAAGATTGCCCCACCCGAAGAATTACCGTATAAAGAGGAAAATGGCCCACCCAATACCTCGATATGATTTAAGCTACTCATATCGATATTTGATGTCTGTCCCTGACCATCCGGCATGGTCGCAGGGATTCCATCAACATATAAACGGATACCGCGCACACCAAATGTTGAACGTGCGCCAAAGCCTCGCATAGACAGTTGCAAGTCTTGTGCATAGTTTTCACGGTTATTCAGTTGTAGTCCGGGCACACCTTTTAAGGTTTCAGACAGATTCACACCCGTATTGTTATTATTTTCAGCTTGCTGTACACGGTATACCGATGCAGGTGTTTTTAACCACGTGGTATTGGTTCGTGGTGCTTCAATGGTAATCTCAGGAAGTAAAACAGGTTCCGTAGAACCTGTTTCTGCATACAGCTGTTGGCTAATACATGCCGTCAGGCAAAGTAAATGTGTCTTAAATGATGTGACGTTAAATTTACTTTGCATAGAGCACCTATTTTAACATTAGAAGATTACCTTAGAGCTTAAACCAATTAGGAAAGCATCATCAACTCGATTTGTTGAACCTGGGTTAATCACATATTGTAAACTTGGGCGAATCATCAACCATTTCGTAGGGTTATGGCTATAGTTCAACTCGACATTATATTCTGCACTTGCATCAAATTTCTCAGCAGAAAGTCGATCATTGACATGCACACGGTTCACGCCCAAGCCAACCATATCGTTAGGCAAACGATCGGCCAATCCAATGTATTTCAAACCCAACTGCTGTGAGTTATCAACTTTTGTGGTGACACGATCATGCCAAGTAAAATTAGCAAAGCTATGCAAGCCACGTTTGCCTTCACCAGTAGACGTTAACTGTTGCTCAATCGCGACCCAACCACCAAAGGTACGATCTTCAGCTTCACCCGAAATAATGTCTTTTTGATTTTTTACATTATCTGCAGTGTTGTACATCGCACCAAAGCGGTAGCTCCCCGGTAAGCCATTTACAAATGATTTTGGTGTCCAAACCAATTCTACGGGAATGGTTACGCCATCAGCATGATCTGTATCAAGACTCCAACCTTGACCTTCTGCTTTGGCATTACCATTGTCAGGGTTAAATTCGTAAACACCGACTTGTGCCGCAAGTTCTGGCGTTGCTTGGTATTTCACACGTCCACCCCATTGTGAAACTGGAGTATTCATCCACATAGAACCTTGCCATTTACCCATTTGCGCAGCACAAAAGGCATTGCTGGCAAAATCACACGCCATCACGTTAAAGTCCATACCGACACCAAGACGACCGGCTTTAACACTAATACCTTGTTCTTTAAAATTCTTTTCAATCGATAATTCAGTTAAGCGACTGTCCTGATTACCACGACCAAAATTGGCTTGTGCATTTGCCAATTGAGGAACATCTCCTTGCAAATCACGAACTGAGGTACTTTGACCTTGACGTGCAGTCATTACAGCACGCACAGTCACGCCATCCCAACCTGCGAGTTTTTCCATATCAAGCTGTGTACCTAACCACAATTGGCTGGCTACCGTTGCTGAATGTCCCGGATTACGACCGCCATCGGCAAGATAGGCAGCATCAGCAGCAATATTGGCCTCAAACTTCACACCTTGTTGTGCAAGTTCGGTACGTTTACCATCCCAATCCCCGAGCATGTACTGACCTTTAGTGTCGAATGCTTCTGCGGCGTGAACATGTGTCATGGCTGCTGCAACAAATGCAGGTAGAAGAGCTAGACTGTATTTTTTCATGGTAAAACCTAAATCTGGAGAGAGTCTCTAGACAAGCCACAAGGCTTGAAATCTAATGTCACAAAAATTACATAATTTTTCACGTTCTATCTCAGCATTATTTTTATCATTCACAAAACTTTAATTTATCAATAAATGATTTTAAATAAATCTATTGTTATGCAATATTTTTAGTTATTATTTTTCAATATCTTATATTTTTGAAAATTAAATTTTAAAATTCTGATCGCTTATTCAAACTCACCATCGTGACTTATTGGTTTACTATTCTCACAATTAATAATCAATAGCCTGTTCAAACATCCCCTCAGACCGCGATGAAACTTGCATTCTGTTGGGCTAGACCCAATAGTATGCATAACTTGAATGACCCATTGCTTCGACCTTTATGCCTGAATTACCAGAAGTAGAAACCACTAAAACCAGTTTATTGCCATTATTGAATGAAAAGGTTCTCAAAGTTGAGGTTTTTCAGTCGAGCCTGCGTTGGCCTATTCCTGACGACATTCAAAAACTCGTCGGACAAAAGCTGCTTCAGCTCAGCCGTCGATCAAAATACATTTTGGCTGAATTTGAACAAGACAGCATGCTATGGCATTTAGGCATGTCTGGCAGTTTTCGGATTTGTGAAGGTCATGAAGCATTACGAAAGCATGATCATCTGGTGATTCATTTTGAAGATATGCAATTACGCTATCATGATCCACGGCGTTTTGGCTGTATTTTGTGGTTAGATGCATGGTCTCAAAGCAAACTGATTGACACGCTTGGCCCTGAACCGCTGAGTGATGCGTTTAATGCTGAATACTTATTCCAAAAATTTAAAAATAAGCAGACCGGTATCAAAGTGTCGATCATGGACAATCATATCGTGGTCGGTGTCGGCAATATTTATGCAACGGAAAGCCTATTTAACCTCGGCATACACCCTGCACAGCCAGCATCAAGTTTGAGTTTTGAACAAGTTGAGAAAATGGTCATCGAAATCAAACGCATTTTAAAACAGGCGATTGATTTAGGCGGTTCAACTTTACGCGATTACAGCAATGCGATGGGCGAAAATGGTTATTTCCAACAAACCCTACTCGCCTACGGACGCGCAGGTGAAATGTGCATCAACTGTGAAACCACATTGCAAAATATCAAACTGGGACAGCGTGCTTCGGTGTTTTGCCCTGAGTGCCAACCTTTAAAAAAGGTTAAAATGCTGACTAAGAAAACCCTAAAAGGAAATAAAGCATGAAGTCTGCGATTGTTCGCCACATATTAGTCAAAGATAAAGAACTATGTGAGCAACTGAAAAAGAAAATCAAAGGCGGTGCGGACTTTGCCAAAATTGCAAAGCAGCATTCGACATGCCCTTCGGGTAAAAAAGGTGGTGAGCTCGGTGACATTAAAAAAGGCCAGTTGGTTGGGCCAATTGATAAAGCGGTTTTTACCCTACCTGAACGTGAACTGCATGGCCCAAGTAAAAGCCAGTTCGGCTGGCACTTATTAGAAATTAAGTTTCGGATGGATTAAGCCGCTGTTTACAGCAGTCCAACTTAAAACGCAGCCCTTAAGCTGCGTTTTTCATTTCATAGACCCATGCTGTCGTCTGCTCACCTGAATCTAGCTGTACATTCACTTTGACACGCTGATACTGTATCCCTTCAAACTCATCCAACGCATCCCAATGTTCGGTTAATTTTTCACTGCTAAAAAAATATCCTTCAACTGCTGCTGCTTGCGGATCTAAAACAATGGCGAATAAGCCTTTGTCAGGTCCCCAATCCAAAATATGCACCACGCCATGCACATAGCCTTTTTGCCATGTTCCACCTATACGCTCTAAAAGATGGGCATTTTCATGATTTGGACGGAGCGTCCCATAGACAAATAATTGATTCATTCGGCATCACCACAGCTATTCAATCAGCGCGCATCATAAAGTCAAAATTGTACAAAAACCAGTCTTTCGATAAGTCTCAGACATAAAAAACGGCACTTGATGTGCCGTTTTATTTTAACCGTTCGATTACTGACGTTTTTTCAATTCATCACGAATTTCACGTAGTAACTCGATATCTTCTGGCGTTGCTGCTGGTTCTGGCGCTGCTTCTTCTTGTTTACGGCGCATACGATTAATCATTTTCACCATTAAGAACACCACCCATGCCAAAATGATGAAGTTAATTAAAATCGTAAGGAAGTTACCATAAGTCAGGACGTTCACCCCAGCTTTGGTCAACTCATCTAAAGACTGTAAATTATTTGGGTTGTCCCCCAAAACAAAGAACTTTTGTGTGAAATCCACACCACCGCCAGTGATCACAGTAATCAATGGCATGATGATGTCTTTCACCAATGAATCGACAATTTTACCAAATGCACCACCGATGATTACACCGACAGCCAAATCAATCATGTTGCCTTTTACCGCAAATTCGCGGAATTCTTGAACAATACTCATCTAAATCTCCAGTTATTTTTTGACTTTAATTTATGTGACGAAGTATACATTATATCTGTATAACTATTTCCACCTAATTTACTTGGTTTATATTAGATTCTAAATACCTTGTATAAAAATTCACACAAAACATTTTTCACTATAGTAATTCACTCTATTAAAAAGGATTTATCAATATTATGCATGTCGGATCAAATGAATAAAGTCATTCAAGTTTTCCCTTTTTATTCAAAACACCCATGCATAAAAAAACCACTAACCTAAGTCAGCGGTTTTTTTGAAACTGTAAAATTAACCGTTACGGTTACGTTTACGTTCGTTTTCAGTCAACCAGCGTTTACGGATACGGATTGACTTAGGAGTTACTTCAACTAATTCGTCGTCTTCAATGAATTCAAGCGCTTGTTCAAGCGTATATTCAATTGCAGGAACAAGAGTCAACGCATCATCAGTACCAGAAGCACGTACGTTAGTTAACTGTTTCGCTTTAGTTGGGTTAACAGTCATGTCGTCTGAACGTGAGTTAATACCAACGATCATACCTTCATAAACTTCTAACTGTGGACGTGCAAATAGACGGCCGCGGTCTTGTAAGCTGAACAATGCATAGCCCAAGCAAGTACCTTGAACCATAGAAATCAATACACCGTTTTGACGTTTCGCAACAGTACCTTGTTTCATTGGACCGTAGTGCGAGAAGCTTGAAGTCATGATACCTGTACCTGAAGTCATAGTTAAGAATTCAGAACGGAAACCAATCAAACCACGTGAAGGAACAGTTGCTTCAATACGGATACGGCCTTTACCGTCAACTTCCATATTGGTCATTTCACCTTTACGGTGACCCATTTGTTCCATTACAGCGCCTTGGTGCTGCTCTTCAACGTCAAACGTTACGTTTTCGTATGGCTCTTGTTTTTCACCATCAATTTCTTTGATGATTACTTGTGGACGTGATACGCCCATTTCGAAGCCTTCACGACGCATGTTTTCAATAAGAACTGAAAGGTGAAGCTCACCACGACCAGACACTTTGAAACGGTCAGGACTGTCAGTATCTTCAACACGTAATGCTACGTTGTGAATCAATTCGCGATCTAGACGTTCACGGATATTACGTGAAGTTACGAATTTACCTTCTTTACCAGCAAACGGTGAGTTGTTTACTTGGAAAGTCATCGATACTGTAGGTTCGTCTACAGAAAGTGCAGGTAAAGCTTCAACTGCTTTAGGATCACAGATTGTGTCAGAGATATGAAGTTCATCAATACCAGTTACACAAACGATATCACCAGCAGAAGCTGATTCAACATCGATACGCTCTAAACCATGGTAACCCATGATTTTTAAGATACGACCGTTACGTGTTTTACCGTCTTTGTCGATTACAGTTACAGGAGTGTTTAATTTCACTGAACCACGTTGAATACGACCAACACCGATAACACCTACGAAGCTGTTATAGTCAAGTGAAGACACTTGCATTTGGAATGGACCGTCAACGTCAACCGCTGGTGGTTCAACGATGTCTACAATTGTTTCGAACAATGGAGTCATGTCTTCAGCAAGTTCTTCTGGAGATGGACCAGCCACACCACGAAGACCTGAAGCATATACAACTGGGAAGTCTAACTGTTCGTCAGAACCACCAAGGTTGTCGAACAAATCAAATACTTGGTCAATTACCCAGTCTGGACGAGCGTTTGGCTTGTCCACTTTGTTAATAATTACGATTGGTTTCAAACCACGTGCGAACGCTTTTTGCGTTACAAAACGAGTTTGTGGCATTGGGCCTTCTTGAGAATCAACCAGAAGAAGTACGCAGTCAACCATTGACATTACACGTTCTACTTCACCACCGAAGTCGGCGTGTCCCGGGGTGTCTACGATATTGATACGGTATTCAGTATCAGTACGTTTGTCTAACCATTTGATTGCAGTGTTTTTTGCAAGAATGGTAATACCACGTTCGCTTTCAATAGCGCCCGAATCCATTACACGTTCGATCTCGCCTGCGCGATCGCCAAGAGCACCTGATTGCTGTAAAAGTTTGTCTACAAGAGTAGTTTTACCATGGTCGACGTGCGCGATGATGGCAATGTTACGGAGAGTTTTAATATCTGACATGTGAATTCGATACGCCTAAAGTTTGAGGGCAAATTATACAGAAAAAATATAGATTTTAGTAGTGACAGTTTATTGACAATCGCATTTTTTTTAACGACTGGCACGCTTTTGGTTTTGTAAAGCTGTGTAAACAGATTAGAATAGCACCACCTAGCCTTAATTTTCAGTGCCGCATGTCTGATTTAAACCTATCTCCCGAAGCAAAAGATCAACTCGATTTAGTCTATGGATTGAATGATCGACCAAAACCTTTTATTGCTTTTCTCGCTGCGTTCCAACATTTATTGGCCATTATTGTCCCAATTGTGACGCCGGGTCTGCTGATCTGTTTGGCACTTGGTGTGTCAAAAGAAGACACCAATATGATTCTTTCGATGTCATTGGTGATCTCTGGTATCGCAACCTTTTTACAATGTAAAAAAGTCGGTCCATTTGGTGCAGGTCTACTGATTGTACAAGGAACCAGCTTTAACTTTATTGGTCCTATTATCGGTATTGGTTCTGCAATGGTTGCGGCAGGTACACCTGTAGAAGCAGTGATGGCATCTATCTTTGGTGTGGTGATCGCGGGTTCATTCATTGAAATGGGTGTGTCACGAATTTTACCGTGGGTGAAAAAACTGATCACTCCATTGGTAACAGGTATCGTGGTGCTATTGATTGGTCTGACTTTAATTAAAGAAGGCCTGATCAGCATGGGTGGTGGTTATCAAGCTATGGGCGATAAAACATTTGCCAATGCAGACAACCTCATCATGTCTTGTACCGTTTTGGCACTGATCATTTTACTGAATCGTGTGCGTATTACATGGGTAAAAAGTTCTGCCATCCTGATTGCCTTAGTCGTGGGTTACATCCTTGCAGGCTTTATGGGTCATTTAAACTTTGATGGCTTAAAAGATGCACCACTGGTTCAAATTCCAACACCGATGCACTTTGGCTTAAGCTTCTCTTGGAGCTTGTTTATTCCAATGGCATTTATCTACCTTGTGACATCTTTGGAAGCGATTGGCGATATTACCGCGACTTCTAAGCTTTCAAATCAAGCTGTAGATGGCCCTGAATGGATGAAGCGTATTAAAGGTGGTGTATTGGTGAATGGTGCAAACTCATTCCTTGCCGGTATCTTTAACACGTTCCCAAGTTCTGTATTTGCGCAAAACAACGGTGTTATTCAGTTAACAGGTGTTGCAAGCCGCTATGTAGGCATTTGGATTGCTGCCCTATTGGTTATTTTAGGCTTACTTCCTGCTGTAGCAGGTGTCATTCAGGCGGTTCCACAAGCCGTGCTTGGTGGTGCTGTGATGGTAATGTTCGGTGCTGTGGCTGCCTCTGGTATTAATATTTTGTCAGGCATTCATTTAGATCGCCGCGCACTATTAATCATTGCGATTTCATTGGCATTGGGTCTAGGTGTTGCACAAGTACCACAAATTCTTGAACATCTTCCTGAATTGTTCCGTAATATCTTCAGTTCAGGCGTTGCCACTGGTGGTATCGCTGCCCTTATTTTGAATATTGTTCTTCCTGAAGTGAAGAAGTAAGTTCATTTGTCAAAAAACACTGCCTAGGTTCCACCCTAGGCAGTGTTTTTTATGATGGAGAAATCTATGGATCTCACAAGTGAAGTCGTTATACGACAGATCGATTTATTACAAGATCGCGTGCTTTTCGTAAATGCACCGACAGATGACTTACTCAGTCAATTGAATGACAATATTAAGCCATCGATTTGGTGCTGGAATTTTAATGATTTTCAGTACTTTCAAAATCAACAGTCAAACGTCCATTTTGGTGTCGATTTTCCTGAAGGTCAGTTTGATCAAGCGGTTATTTTTGTTCCGAAATCAAAAGAACTGCTAAATTATTTATTACACAATGTCGCAAGTCACCTTGCTCAAGGTGCGTCTATTTTCCTCGTGGGTGAGAAAAAAGGCGGTGTTGAACGCGCTGCAAAACAATTACAGCCCTTTGGTAAAACCCTAAAAATTGATAGCGCGCGTCACTGCCAAATGTGGCAAACCCTATTGGAAAAAACTGTCACACTGAAGCCACTGCAAGATTGGGTGCAAAAATATCCAGTTGAAACTCCAAATGGTGAACTTACGATTTGCGCACTGCCGGGCGTATTTAGCCAGAACCGTTTAGATGTGGGTACGGCTACGTTATTGCCTTATTTATCACAAGTCACTTCGGGCAAAATTGCAGATTTTGGCTGTGGAGCGGGTGTCATCAGTGCTTATTTAGCCAAACTGAATCCTAAAAATCGTATCTTTGCCATGGATGTAGATGCCTTTGCACTAGCGTCTACACAAATGACATTTGAACAAAATTTGCTTGAACCTGAACAACTTGAGATTAAAGCGGTCACAGGAATCGAAGATGCTCCCTTATTTTTACATGCCATAGTCAGCAATCCACCCTTCCATCAAGGGATTCAAACCGACTACAATGCCAGTGAAAATCTATGCAAAACTTCGCGCAGACATTTGAAGTCTGGGGGTGAGCTTTGGATTGTTGCCAACCGATTCCTCAATTATCCGACTTTAATTGAGCAGCATTATGGTCAATGTACAATCAAAGCCGACCAACAAGGATTTAAAGTCTTGTTTGCGAGCACGCAAAAAAATCTTAAGGAACAATGATGAGCGAAACTCAAAAACCAGCTCAGCTTCAGCGTAAGTTGGGTGCTCGCCATCTCAACATGATTGCAATTGGTGGATCAATTGGTACAGGTTTATTCCTTGCCTCAGGTGCAACCATTGCCAATGCAGGCCCGGGTGGCGCCCTGCTCGCATACTGCTTAATTGGTATCATGATTTACTTCTTGATGACCAGCTTAGGTGAGCTTGCAACACATAACCCAACTTCGGGTGCATTCTTTACCTACGGCACAAAGTATGTCGAGGGTGGTTTCGGCTTCGCTTTGGGTTGGAACTATTGGTACAACTGGGCGATTACCGTGGCATTTGAATTGGTTGCAGTCCAATTCATTATGAAATTCTGGTTTCCAGATATTCCGGGCTTTTACTGGAGTGCGATTTTCCTCGCAATCGTCTTTGCCATTAATGCGCTGACCGTAAAAGGCTTCGGTGAATCCGAATTCTTCTTCTCGCTTGTTAAAGTGCTCGCAATTGTTGCCTTTATCATTATCGGCTTGTTTATGATTGGCAAAATCATGCTGACACCGGGCGTAGAAACATTTGCCAACTGGACCAAGGGTGAAGCCCCATTTGTCGGCGGTTTATCCGCCTTGATTGGTGTGGCCATGATTGCCGGTTTCTCTTTCCAAGGGACTGAAATGGTTGGTGTGGCTGCAGGTGAATCGAAAGATCCTGAAAAGACCATTCCTATTGCCATCAAGCAAATTTTCTGGCGTATCTTGTTGTTTTATATCGTGTGTATTTTCATTATCGGCACTCTCATTGCCTATGATGACCCACGTTTATTACAAGCAGCATCTACTGAAAATATTGCACTATCACCATTTACCTTACTGTATGAAAAAGCAGGTTTTGCTTTTGCTGCATCGGTGATGAATGCGGTGATCTTGACTGCGATTTTATCAGCGGGTAACTCTGGTATGTACTCCTCTACTCGTATGCTGTTTGATATGGCACGTAAAGGCAGTGCGCCGAAAGTCTTTGGTCGCTTAGATGCACGTGGCGTACCGATGAATGCGCTTTATGCAACAACGGCGATTGCGGCACTGTGCTTCTTAACCACATTTATCGGTGAACAAGCGGTCTTTAACTGGTTACTGAACATGTCAGGTATGTGTGGCTTTATTGTGTGGCTCGGTATTGCAGTTTCACATTATCGCTTCCGTAAAGGCTACTTGGCTCAAGGCAATAAATTGGAAGACCTTGCTTACCGTGCAAAATTCTTCCCATTTGCACCGTGGTTTGCCTTTATTTTGTGTGCCATCGTAGTCCTTGGTCAGAACTATCAAGCCGTTTTAGATGGTGAATGGTTGGCCGTTGTTTCTACCTATATTGGTATTTTCTTATTCCTTGCCATTTGGTTCGGTTATAAGTGGAAACACAAAACTAAGTTGGTTCCATATCAAGAAATGGATGTAAAACCAATGAAAGTTGATCAAGAATAATGTGATCACTAAATAAAAAAAGCAGCCTAAGAGCTGCTTTTTTTATGGCTAAAATTGTGTCTCAATACATTCACGCTTTAACATAATGCTTAGTGAGTAACTTTAAAGGATGCTGTCTGAAACCAACAACTGATAGCTCACTCAATCATCCTTAAGCACTCAAATAAAAATGCCCAATGCAATGCATCAGGCGTTTGTTCAAAAGTCACAACCTTTTCAAGTTTGATTTTCAATACTTAAGAAGCATTATGCTGTTGTACAAAGGCAATAAACTCTTCTTCGCTCATCACAGGCACACCCAGCTTTTCAGCCTTTTCTAATTTAGAACCTGCCTTTTCACCCGCAACCACACATTTGGTTTTACCCGAAACACTACCACTGACACGTGCGCCTAAAGCTTGTAGCATTTGCGTCGCTTCTTCACGCCCCATGGTGCTCAGAGTCCCTGTAATCACCCAACTCTCACCATTAAGTGGCTGACGACTCGGTGCAACGGGTGCATCCCAATGAATCCCTGCTGCCAACAAACGATCAACCACTTCGAGATTATGCGGCGCTTGGAAAAAATCGACAATCCATTCTGCTGTAATATCACCAACGTCTGGCGTTTTTTTCAAGGATTCGAGATCTGCATGGCGAATCGCATCAAAGGTTTGGAAGGTATTGGCGAGCATGCGTGCCGTGGTTTCACCCACGCCTCGAATGCCGAGTGCATAAATAAATGCACCTAGTGTCGTTTTCTTACTATTTTCAATGGAATCGATAAGGTTTTGAACCGACTTCTCACCCATTTTTTCAATGGTCAGTAATTTTTCACGATGCTCATGCAAGCTATAAATATCAGCAACATCTTTGAGCAGATCCAAATGTAAAAGTGATTCCGCCCAACGGTCGCCTAAGCCCTCAATGTCCATAGCTTTACGCGATACAAAGTGGCGAATCGCCTCAATACGCTGCGCAGCACAGTACAATCCACCTGAACAACGTGCCAAAGCTTCACCTTCGGGCATCACGACAGGAGATGCGCAAACTGGGCAACATGCAGGCAACTGAACTTCTACTGTATCTACCGGACGGAATTCAGGCCATACTTTTTCTACTTTTGGAATCACATCGCCACTACGGTAGACACTGACCGTGTCTCCTACACGTACATCTAAACGATGAATTTCACCAATATTATGTAGAGTGACATTGGAAACCGTTACGCCACCGACTGCCACAGGGTTTAAACGCGCGACTGGGGTCAAAGTCCCTGTACGCCCCACTTGCCAATCAATATTTTCAACCGTCGTGAGCGCTGCGACTGCAGGGAATTTATATGCCGTTGCCCAGCGTGGTTCACGACTTAAAAAACCCAATGTTTGCTGTTGCTTCAAGCTGTTTACCTTAATCACCATGCCATCAATTTCAACACTCAGGCTTGGACGATCAATGATCATTTGCTCATACGCAGCTTGTACGTCCTGAATGCTGTCACAAATAAAGTGACGCTCACCGACAGCAAAACCAAACTGCGTTAGCCATTCTAAGCTAGCAGACATGGTGGTTTGACCATGATGTGGTTCGCATTGTGCAATGCCATAGGCATAAAAAGCCAATGGACGTGAAGCCGCAATTGCAGGGTCGAGTTGACGTAAGCTACCTGCTGCCGCATTTCGTGGATTGGCAAAGGTTTTTTCACCTTTGGCTTCGTTTTCAGCATTGAGCTTTTCAAAGCCTGACTTTGGCATCAGGACTTCACCACGGACTTCAAGCAGACTTGGAATTTCAATCTGTGTAGAAGTCAGTACTTTAGGTAAATTACGAATGGTTTTTACATTTTGGGTAATGTCTTCCCCAGTTTCACCATCACCCCGTGTCACACCACGGACTAAAATGCCATTTTCATACCAAAGAGAAATGGCCAGTCCATCAAATTTTAATTCGACATCATATTCAATTTTTTGATTCGGTAAGCGCTCTTCCGCACGACGCGCAAAGGCAAATAAATCTTCTGCATTAAATACATTACCCAATGACAACATGGGCACTGCATGGGTTACGGATTCAAACTTAGACAAGGCCTTTCCACCCACTTTTGTAGTTGGTGTATCAGGTTGAACTAAATCAGGGTATTGCTCTTCTAAGGCTTTTAATTGATGAAAAAGTTGATCATATTCACTGTCCTCAATTTCTGGCGTGTCCATGACATAGTAGGCATGGTTATGTTTCGCCAAGAGTTGAATCAGTTGTCGCATCTGTGCAACGACAGTGGATTGTTGTGTCATACATTCACCATAAAAAAGGGCGGTTCATGCTCCGCCCTCAAATTTCATTATCTGTTGCTATTATAGAAACCCACTCGGTGAGTTTCAATCAAAGACGCTTAGACTTCGATAGCTTGACCTTGACGATAATCAATCGCTTGATGACGCCAATGTTCACGCGTCTGCGGTGTAAATTCTTGGTTATTTTGATCATACACAGTACCGTCTATTTCACGTGCAATTAGACGTGAAATGCTGTCCATGGTATCAAAGGCATTTTGCACATCGCTGTGTGGCAGCGCCAAGAAGAAAGCCAAACCTTTTACTTCTTCAGTCGATAAAGTTTCAAGATCAAAACCTTGCGCAGCGCCATCATTATTCATTTGTAATACAGAGAATAATAACTTTGTGCCTTCTTCATCATAGCGATGGAAACAGGCCATTTCGCCAAAACGCAGGCCGTATTTGAGTAACACTTTTAATGCTTTTTCACCCGACAAGGCACGGCTATCCGGGAACACATTTAAGGCGATATAAGTTTCCGCAGTCGCTAAAGCACTTTCTTCATCAACAATTTTTTGTTCATGTAAATGAGCATCCAAAATACTGCTTTCTTCATCAAAATCGCTAATTTCAGCTTTTTCAATTGCACTATTTACACTAAATTCTGGGGCTTTTTCTGTAGGAACAGCATCAGCCTGAACATTCGGCGCAGGAGTCGCTGCGTCATTGGCATCGGCGGCTACAGATGCAACCGTTGTAGATTCTGTTGCTTCGGTAGACAAAGTACTGCCTTCTGTTGCAGTTTGAGCTTTTTCAACTGAAACGGGATCCGTCGTAGTCGTCTCAGTCTTTGCCGTAGCCTCAGCACTCTGCTCTGCTGCCGTTACTTCTGGTGTCACATTCGCATGAACAGTTTCAGTCGTTTCAACCGCTGTGACTTTTTCCTCAGCCAAAGTCGGCTCTACACGTTGCGTGGTTTCAGGTGTATTTAACTGATTTCGTACATGGCGCGGAATAACAGGTTGCTGACTATCAGGGTCAATATGTAATTCAGTGTCGAGTGATGGCGCTGCATCTGCAGGTTTACGAAACATCATTCGAATGCCCACAACCATGATAATTACAGCGATTACAATCCCAGCTATAGTGGTGATTTCCATGTTATGCCTCCGCAGCTAAACCGTATTCTTTGGCCTGCTCAATATTCACAGTCACTAATTTTGAAGTTCCTGGTTCTGGCATGGTCACACCAAGTAAGTCAGTTGCCATTGTCATTGCCAGTTTATTGTGTGTAATGTAGATAAATTGCACTTGTTCTGAAAGCTCTTTTACAAGATTACAAAATCTTCCTACATTTGCATCGTCTAAAGGTGCATCGACTTCGTCTAAAACGCAAAATGGCGCAGGATTTAGGCGGAAAATCGCAAAAACCAAAGCCAATGCGGTCAATGCCTTTTCACCACCCGACAATAATGCCAAAGAGCTATTTCGTTTACCCGGTGGTCGTGCCATCAGTTTTACACCCGATTGCCAACCATCTTCAAGGCTTAAACTTGCTTCGCCGCCATTAAATACTTTCGGAAACAACGCTTGAAGTTCAGCATTAACCTTATCAAAGGTGGTCATAAACAACTTTCGCGTTTCCTGATCAATGCTTTTCATCGCAGCTTGCAGTTGTTCAACGGTCTTTTGCAAGTCATCAATTTGGTGGCTTAAATCATCAAAGCGTTTAGAAACTTCAGTATATTCTTCTGCCGCAGCCAAGTTGACTGCACCCAATTTATCAAACTGCTGCTGTGCTTTTTCTAGTTTTTGCTGATGGGATACCACATCAATGCTTAAACCTGTCAGCATTTCGCTGTTCATTTCTTTCAGCTGTTCAGAATAATGCTGCAAATCAGACTGCGCGGATTGCCAAGCCAAACGCTTTTCTTCCAATTGCGTACGCAATTTTTCATCTTGCTGTTGATGTGAATGGCGTTGTTCCGTCAATGTCTGTTGTTTGCTCTGTACGTTATTCAGTTCAAGCTGCCAGTCATTCCAGGTTTTTTGTAAACGTTCAGTGACTTGAGCCTGCTCTGAATACTGTGACTCAAGCGCAGGCAATTCTAACTGTACCGGATCGACAAATTTCTTTGCCTGCTCCATCTGTCCAATAATTTGCTGAGTTTGCGCTTTCAAAAAGACCGTGTCTTTTTCTAATAATTCAATCTGTTGTTTTGTCTGTACAGACTGACGACGCACAATTTCCAATTCTTGCTGACTGTGTAATGCCACTTGCTGAGCACTTTCCAGTGCTAGACTCAACTCTTCAACTTGGAATTGCAAGGTTTTATAATTGGGCAAAGCTTGCTCAAGCTTCATCGTCAGCGCATGCAGATCAATTTCCAAATCGTCTTTTTGCATGGCATCTTCTTCAAGCTGCGCTTCAAGTTGCTGCAATTGATCTTCTAACTGCTGCTTTTGTAATGCAAATGCCTGATTGGAACTTTGTACCTTCGCAATGGCAACATCAGCATTTTGAATGTCTTTTTGCCAAGTTTTTAATTGGCTGTGTTGCTGTTGCAGGTTTTGCTGTAAAGCCTGTATGGCATTTTGCAACTCAGGCAATTGGCCTTCTAGTTGCGTCAGCTTTGGCTGCTGCTCTGCAAGTAATTCAGTCAATTCATCTAAACGAATACGGTGGCTCAATGCACCTTGCCCTGCTTGGCTGTCCTCATCATAGTCTAGACCAATCACCCAATCTGCACCGACATGATAACCATCGAGCGTGAGTATTGACTCACCAGCGGCCAGTTTAGCCTGATGACTCAATGCCACCGTCAATGTTTCGGCAATCGCGACCTGCTGCCAGATCGAAAGTTGTGGTGCTTCAATCCACGTCGCCAAAGCTTCTAATCCAACGATTTGTGCTGCGGTGTGGTTACTGCCTTTGACCTGACGTGCGGTACTGTCTTGAAAGTCATCACTGCTTCCTAAGACTTGGGCACTCAGCCATTTAGACAAAAATTTCTCGACCAGTTGTGCATGCTGTTTACCTTGTGTGCTCAACTGCAACTGCTGCATTAAATGTTGACGCTGGCTTTGCTGCTTTGGACTGGCTTTAATCATCAATTGATTTAGGTTTTTCTGCTCGGACAACAGCACCTGTATTTCTGACTTTAGCTGCAGCACCGTATTTTTGTGCTGTGCCTGCTGTTCTTGTGCAGCTGCAAGCTGTGTCTGCGTTTCGGCAATCACCAGCTCTTGTTGCATAATTTGTTGTTCGAGCTGTTGCTTATCTTGCTGATACTGCTCCAACTCATCTTGCTGCGCCTGATGCTGAATTTGACCACGTTGCTGTTGTAGGGTCTCACGCTGTTGCTCAATACGACCAATATTTTTGGTCAATTGTTCACTCTGCGCCAACATCTGTAGCTTTTGCTGTTGCTGCTTTTCGACTTGCCCACGGCATTGTTCAAATTGTTGAACCGCTTGTTGATGCTGAGCTTTCAAATCGGCTAACTGCTGGGTCTGATCTTGACTACTGCTTTCTTGACGCTGTAATTGCTCAACAAATCCATCTTGCTGTTCTTGCAGCGTTTCCAGTTGTAACTCTAATAGCTGTAAACGTTCTTTGGTTTGGGCTTTTTGCTTTTCAAGCTCCACCAAACTTGCCGAATTTTGTGCAAATAAACCCTGTTTTTGCTCCAGCGTCATTTTCAACTCAGACAGTTTCTTTTCCGCCTGTTGCCATTCGCTTTGTAATGGCGTGGACTGTTGAATAAGCCGTTGAAATAAAGCACTGGTGGAAGATAAGTCATGCTCTAGGGTGTTCAGCTCAGAACGAACCAGTTTGAAGGTTTCCCCGAGCTCATTCATCTGAAGCGTGTATTCTTGCTGTAAACGCGTGCTTTGTTCACATTGGAAAGACAGCACTTCGATCTTAATGGTACGAATCTGGGTTTCTAATTCTTTGTATTGCACTGCCGTTTCAGACTGCCGTTTTAAGGTTTTCAACTGAGACTTCAGTTCTGATGCAATGTCTTCGAGACGTTCTAAATTTTGAGTGGTGTGTTCTAGATGCTGTAAAGTTTCACGACGACGAGCTTGATAGCGAGAAACCCCAGCGGCTTCTTCAATATACACACGCATTTCTTCAGGTTTGGCATCGACCAAACGGTTGATCATGCCCTGTTCAATAATCGCATACGAACGCGGACCTAAACCGGTACCTAAGAAAATATCAGTAATATCACGACGGCGGCATTTGGTGCCGTTGAGGAAATATTCGGATTTACCATCACGATTGACCTGACGGCGAACTGCCAGTTCAGTATAGGCATTATAAGCACCACCTAACTTGCCATAGGTGTTATCAAAACGCAGTTCAACACTCGCCATCCCGACTGGTTTACGCTTTGCCGTTCCGGTAAAAATAACATCTTGCATGGTGCCACCACGCAATTGACGGGCACTGGATTCACCCATAACCCAACGAATGGCATCAATCACATTGGATTTACCACAGCCGTTCGGTCCAACAACCGCACTACGGTTGCCTTCAAATTTTAGAGTTGTGCTATCGGCAAAAGATTTGAAGCCGGAAAGTTTTAAACTGCTTAAACGCATAATGTCCTGATCAGCGGCGTGAACGTCTCGCCCACGCTAATTCGATTTGTTTCATCCGTGTTAGTGATTCCAACACAAGGTTGCGTAAGTGTCGACAAAAATCTTCCATAAATAAAGTGGCTTGATGTGATTTTCTGATTAAAACTGCATCAGTCACTAATTTAAACAAATCAAAAGATTCTTGTAGTTCACGTCGTGAAATATTCAGTGTCAGAAAATAACTGCGTCTGAGTGATGGCAACAATTCTTGGTAATAACGCATCAGGTAGGTATTTCCCACCATTTCATGCTGACGAGCCATGCCCTGAAAAATCAGATCATAAAACTTTTCAGTATTGCCTTGGCGAGTTTCCACGTCTAATTGTTCAAGTAATAACTGAATACGCTCAGCTTCATGGCTGCGCCACGTTTCCGCCATACGATGCACAATTTGACCCAACAATAATGCTGCAATATCAAATAATGAGCGCACTTGTAAAGCCGACATTTCAGAGACTAAGGCGCCACGTCGCGGGTAGATTTCAATGAGCTGGGTCCGTTCTAAAATCAATAAAGCTTCACGAACAGAGCCACGGCTCACATCCAATTCGGCCGCAATTCTGAGTTCCTGAATACGCTCGCCTTCGACCAACTCACCGCGAATAATTTGTTCACCGATGTGTTTGGCAATTTGTTCTGACAAACTGTCCGCTTCTTGTTGTTGCATACTGTTCCTATCTTTTTTTTATAAGATGCAATGTTCAGATTTACACTCAATCTATTTGCATTAGAAACGATAAGCAACCTAATTGAACATGACATTGTCTGACAATCTTGTGTCAACAAAGCCAATTTTTTCAGTCAAAACGGACAATCATGCGCCAAAGGCTTGCACACCTTGGTAAATAAAATAGCAGCCGACTGTTGTTAATAAACATGCAAAACAACGCTTTAGCATAAATGGCGACAACATATGAGCCACTTTCGCACCCAATTTCGCAGTGATGAAGCTCATTACACTAATCCCGATAAATGCATAAATATGGATATAGCCAATGGTATTGGGAACCACGATATCGGCTTGATGACCGAACCACATAAAGCCGAGTGCCCCTGCAATCGCAATCGGTAAACCACATGCAGCAGACGTTGCGACTGCTTTTTGCATAATGACGCCATTTTTATTCAAATACGGGACGGTTAAGCTGCCACCACCAATTCCGAAGATCGCAGAGGCAATCCCAATGCCACCGCCTGCTGCCATTTGCATGGCTTGTGAGGGTAAATGTTTATTCGGATCGACAGGTGTCGCAGCACCGCGAAACATTTTAAAGGCCACCCAGACTGCAAAAAAGCCGATTAACAGTTGCAAACCCTGCCCTGAGAGATAATCTGCAATGCCTGCACCGAGAAATGAACCGATCACCAAACCCGGTGCCAAATTCCGAAAGACATTCCACAGCACTGCACCTTTTTTATGATGAGCCGAAACCGAACTGAGTGAGGTCACAATAATCGTGGCCAAAGACGTGCCTACTGCCATGTGCATAATCACACTGGGGTCATACTGAAGTTGGGTAAAGACGATGAATAAAATTGGCACAATAATCAGGCCACCGCCTACACCAAATAGCCCCGCAGCGAAACCAGCGATTGCACCAATCAGTAAATATATGATTAACTCCATCAATATTATTCCACAACTCTCAGATTCAAATGGATTTAGAGACCAGACACTTACAGCAATTGCTGAGCACAGTACCTCAACCGCCTGAAGTTTTATTACTGAAGCCCATTACCACATCGACCAATGACGATGTCCGTGAGATTGCCAAAAAAGGCATTCAAGATGTTTTGGTATGCAGTGAAGAGCAAACTCAAGGCCGTGGGCAACGCGATCATCAATGGGTCTCACCCGTTGGTAATATCTATTTAAGCACATTGCTGAATTTACAGACAGCAATAGATGGACGGCTTGCACTTGAAATTGCCTTAAATATCTTGCAAATGCCAAGTTTGCAAAATCTCGCTTTACAAGTGAAATGGCCCAATGACCTGTATAGCCCACAAGGCAAATGGGGCGGGATTTTGATTGAACCGATTTCGCCACATCAAGCGATTGTCGGCGTTGGCATGAACTTATTTCCGATTCCATCCACAGGAATTGAGCAACGTGCAACCTCGTTATCTCAACTCGGACTTCACTCGCCAAACCGTTTACAGTTAATCGCTGAACTCTATGCCGCGATTCAACTTGCAGGTGAATGGTTCGATCATAACTGCTATAACCTCGCTGCACGATTCAATCATTATGCTGCATTTATGCAACAGCCCGTTGAACTTGAACACCTGCAAGGCAAAAGCCAAGGCCGCTTTCTCGGTATTGAAAATGATGGTTCGATCAACATCCAAACTTCGCAGCGCTTAGAAAATCATTTCCAAGGTCGCTTACGTTTAACAGATCAATCATAAACAGGATTGCAAAGGCCTACTGATGAAAAAATTATGGCTCGATGTCGGTAATACACGGCTGAAATACTGGATTACCGAACACGATCAAATTATAGAGCATGCTGCGGAACTGCATTTACAGTCGCCTGCCGAACTCCTACTCGGCTTGATCCAGCACTTTAAAAGTTTGGACTTAGATCAGGTCGGGATTTCTTCAGTACTCGACAAAAAAAATAATGATCGGATTCAAAAAATTCTTAAATTTTTAGCCGTTCCTGTCACTATTGCCAAAGTACATGCCGAATATGCGGGCTTACGCTGTGCATATGAAGACACCAGTAAGTTCGGGATCGACCGTTGGCTGCAAATGCTCGCTGTAGTCAAAGACCCTACACAAAAATACTGTGTGATTAGCTGTGGGACAGCACTCACCATTGACTTAACGGATGGCTTACAACATTTAGGCGGCTATATTTTGCCAAATTTGTATTTACAACGTGATTCGCTCATCCAAAACACAAAAGGCATTAAAATTCCAGATGCCACCTTTGATGAGCTGTCTCCTGGTAAAAACACCATAGACGCTGTTCATCATGGCATCTTGCTCAGCTTGGTCAGCACCATTGAAAAGGTTCTCGATAAATATCCAAGTCGCTTAATTTTAACCGGTGGCGATGCTGCGCTATTTGCACGCTATTTAGAACAATATCAGCCGGCTGTCGAAGCGGATTTGCTGCTTCGAGGCCTACAAAGTTATGTAAATGGTGTGTAATTTAGCTATTTATTTGATAGCAAACTGTGAAAGCGTGATGGCCAATGGTGATCACGCTTTTTTATTGAGGTTCATTTCATATAAGCGTGGTTACAAATTGTATCGCGATTCATGACCTTTTTTCGTCCAAGGAATTACAATAGCCTGCGATGATCGACAGATACATCAGCAACTTTATAATTTAAAAATGTCTTTCAAGATAGAATATAAGACGAAGAGTATAGATATGAAATTTAAAAATTTACTGGGTTTAAGCCTGCTCGCCTCTACATTATTCTTCGGCGGTTGTACCACGACACAAAATCTAGCCAACTCTAAAATCCCTGCCGAAATCAAATCACAGCTCAGCACCTCTGAAGCTGTTTTGGGTTATTTCGGTGATGAAGATAATCCTGATTACTGCGGCTGCGTATCGTATATTGACTCAAGCTATTACATGACCCCAGTCAAAGACGGCTATTACCGTGTACTTTTAGGTCGTAATGCGACAGGTGATTTTTTAGTCCAAGATTTTTACCAAGAAACCAAAACCCCTCAATCCTCACCTGCTTGGGTCAAAGATCCGATGAAACTATTTAGTTTCAGTGGCAGTGACATTGAAGGCCCAGTAACGCTTTATCGCAAAAACGGCAAAGTAGAATCAACCTTTGTGAACCAAGATGGCGTGAGCATCCACGGCGAAGAGTTTTATCCAACAGGACAACGTGGCGCAGCGTATAAAGTCGATGAAAATGGCAATGATGCCTATCGCTTATGGTATGCCTCAGGAAAAATTGCGGCTGAATATGTCGTCGATACCGATGGTGAATATGTTGGTGCTTATAAAGCATGGCAGGAAGATGGTCGCGAAGCCAATGACAACATTGACGACATTCGTGAACGTGTTGCTTTAGAACTCGACTGATCTATCAACAAATCGAACAAACAAAAGGCGCAGATTGCGCCTTTTTTTATCTTCAATTGCACCTATTGCATGATCAATTTTAGTTTTCACTATTACCTTATCTACAAAACACGCGATCTATTAAACACGCGCACAAAACCTATCTAAGCCGTTAAAATCGGCTCTAACACGTGCCACAGTTGTGGAATCTCAGAAAAGCCATCTTTTGCTGTGAAATGCCCGGCTTCTTTCACTTCATAAATTTGTGCATTTATAAAATTGCCCAATTGGATCGCAACCGGTGGCGGCACGATAGGATCATTGGATGAAATCAAGCTGATACAAATCGGCATATAGGTCTGTAAAACACCGCTATCCATTTTTGCACGTTGAATAAATGCGGTTAATTCAGGTTGTGTCGGTAAACTACTTTTAAAACCTGACACAAAAACGCCCGCTTTAATCCGTGTGCCATGCTGTTCAAAATATTGATTGAGATAATGCAGCGTAGTTAAGCACCCCAAACCATGGGCAATCACGATGGTATTTTCATCCAAATCTGGCATTTGCAACGCTAGAAATTTCTGCCAATGGTCAAAATCAGGTTGTGCTGCATTTGCCATAACAATGCGTCGAGAATAATGTCCAGCTTCTTGCAGCTTTCGTCCCAACCAAGGAAACCAATGATCATTCGGCGATGCATCATGACCATGAACAATATAGATCTTTTGGCTTTCTGGCGTATGCAGTGTATTCATGATTTGATTCTTATTTTAGGTGATTATTTTTAGTGAAGCTTTCAATTTGCAGTTCGGCAAATTTTCACCTCTGTTTTAAACCTGTCACCTACATGCTCTCAATGTCAATTTGGCATCTTTTTGTAATGATTTAGCTCAGTTCGGTATCTATCTGCTGGTATAGCAAGATTCCTTCATCCAGTACTTGCTATCAAATGTACCCTACCACTTTACTTGAACGCACAGTCTCGTTAAATTTCAGCCATAAAAAAAGGCGCTGAATGCGCCTTTTTTTAAGTCCAAATTACTTCGGATCTTTACTGCCGAACAATGGACCCATGCCACCGCCGCCAAATTGTTTTTGCATATTGCCCAATGATTTCATCATTTTTGCCATACCTGTTGGGTTGGCAAACTTCTTCATCATTTTCGCCATTTGCGCATGTTGCTTGATGAGTTTATTCACTTCCGCAACATCCATACCACAGCCTGCTGCAATACGTTTTTTACGGCTTGGATTCATCAAGTCTGGGTTACGACGTTCTTTAATGGTCATCGATTGAATAATCGCTTCCATTTTCTTCACTTGCTTTTCAGGATTTGCTTGTGCAATCGCATCTTGAATCCCTGAGTTGCTCATGCCTGGAAGTTTATCCAGGAAGCCCATCATGCCGCCCATTTTGTTCATTTGTTCAAACTGCATCAGCATATCTTCAAAGTTGAAGCTACCGCCTTTTTGCAGTTTTTTCGCCATTTTTTCGGCTTTTTCTTTGTCGATTTTACGTTCAACTTCTTCGACCAAAGAAAGTACGTCACCCATACCCAAAATACGCTGTGCGATACGTTCAGGATGGAATGGCTCTAGGGCATCGAGTTTTTCCCCCATACCCAAGAATTTGATTGGCTTACCAGTAATGGCACGAACAGAAAGTGCTGCACCACCACGTGCATCACCATCCGTTTTTGTCAGGATCACACCCGTCAAAGGCAAGGCATCATTAAAGGCTTTTGCCGTATTCGCCGCATCCTGACCAGTCATGGCATCAACCACGAACAATGTTTCAGTCGGCTTAATCGCTGCATGCAGCTCTTTAATTTCATCCATCATTTCGTCGTCTACATGTAAACGACCTGCTGTATCGACAATCAAGACATCAGCAAATTGAATTTTTGCTTGCTCAATCGCACGATTTGCGATGGTAATTGGTTTTTCGTCTGCGCTTGATTCAAAGAAAATCGCGCCAACTTCACCAGCAACTGTTTGTAGCTGTTTAATCGCCGCTGGACGATAAACATCGGCAGACACCATTGCTACTTTTTTCTTTTGACGTTCTTGTAAGAAACGTGCAAGTTTTGCCGCAGTAGTTGTTTTACCCGCACCTTGCAAACCTGCAAGAAGCACAACAACTGGTGGTTTTGCCGCTAGGTCTAGGCTTTCATTCGCCTCACCCATCATTTTGGTCAATTCGTCATGAACGATTTTGACGAAAGCCTGCCCCGGTGATAACTGAGTCATCACTTCTTGGCCCAATGCTTCTTCCTTAACTTTCGCGATGAATTCACGAGTTACAGGTAACGCAACATCGGCTTCAAGAAGTGCCATACGTACTTCGCGTAACGTATCTTTAATATTGTCTTCGGTTAGCTGCCCTGAGCCAGTAACATTTCTTAAACTCTGCGTGAGTCGTTCTGTTAAGGTATCAAACATTGCAAAATCCGCTTAAAATAGCCATGAGCAAAAAATTGTTTCTTAAAATAGAAAATTTATGCATAGAATGCTATAGGATACTTTAGTTCTTGCAGAATTTATATAAATGAATATTCAACATCCTGAAAAAGGTTTGACATGATCAGTCTCCCCTTGGTTTACACGATCCTAGCATTAATCGCTTATACCACGTCTTTTTGGTATTTATTCAGCCATTTAATGTCTAAACGTGCGCCGAACCATTGGTTTATTGGTGTTGTACTTGGTTTAGGCATGTTATTGCATGCAGGTGTTTTATATAACGACATGTTGACGCCTATGGGTGTGAACTATGACGTGTTCAACCTGATGTCATTTACTTCAGGTCTCATGCTATTGCTCAGTGTGTTATTTAGTACCTATCGACCTGTGCTTGCAATGAACCTGTTAGGCATCCCTGTGGCAGCGACGGGGTTGATTTTAGGCTTCGCTTTTAGTCGACAAAATCAATTTATAGAGCAACATTCGCTGGGTTTAGACATCCATATTATTTTGTCGCTTTCCGCGTATGCCGTCCTGCTGATGGCAACTATTCAAGCGGTCATTTTGCGCTTACAAGATCGTGAACTGAAAAACAAACAGAAAAAACGTGTATGGGTGAGCTTGCTTCCATCCTTCCAAGCCATGGAATCTTTGCTATTTGATTTATTGATTGCTGGTTTTGCACTACTGACCGTAGCGCTTGGGTTTGGTTTCTTCACCATCGATAACTTCTTTGCACAGCATTTGGCGCATAAAACAGCCTTTAGCATTATTTCATGGTTCGTCTATGGAGCTTTGCTCATTGGACACTATCGATTTGGTTGGCGTGGTCAAAAAGCCATTCGCTTTACCATTATTGGTTTTTGTCTCTTGGCAGTTGGCTTTATTGGCTCTAAGTTTATTTTAGAAATGGTTTTGGGCCGCTAAGTCGACGATGAAATGATTTTAAGTTTTATAAAGAAGTAAGTTTTATTACGAAGGGAGCTAAGGCTCTCTTTTTTATAGCTTGATTATTCACACAGAAATAACAGGCATAAAAAAAGCGCTATACAGCGCTTTTTTTTCATTACGTCTAAATTATAGAGCAACGATGTTTACAGCATTCGGGCCTTTTTGACCTTGAGCGATGCTGAAAGAAACCTTTTGGCCTTCTTGCAAAGTTTTGAAGCCAGAACCAGTGATTTCGCTGAAGTGAGCAAAAACGTCAGGACCGTTGTCTTGTGCAATAAAACCGAAACCTTTAGTTTCGTTGAACCATTTAACTGTACCAGTAACTGTATTAGACATAATAATACCTATTAATTTGTTGATTTAGCCATTGGATGATGACTGACTATAACTTGGAAAATAATAAAGAATTGAACTTCATTTCTGTAAAAAACGAAGGATTATGACTAACACTGCGATACTTAAAGAAAATTTACGAAACAATACTTTTTTTCTAGTTGCAGCCATCATACATGAAATCTTAAAAGATTCAAGCACAGTATATGTTGTTGATTCCATTAAAAAACAACAGTAAAAGCCATCTTCTTATTATTACTATCCATCTGTATTTACTCATTTTATTGTTTAAGTTTTATGTCAGTCAAGACTTTACGACTTTGGTCCTAATTTCACCAAATAATTACATAAAATCTTGTGATTTCGTATTCCGCATCACCAGAAGCACAAAACCTAGACATCCCTTTCAAAACCACGTATAACTCCGTTTTTCAATTTTTGGCTGTGTGACCGTGAAACTTGTTCTTGCGCCGATGGAAGGCTTAACCGACCCAATTATGCGAGATGTGTTGACGCATGTTGGGAGTTTTGACTGGTGTGTAACCGAGTTTATCCGTGTCACGGACTCTGTCCTGCCCGACCATATTTATCATAGTTATTGTCCCGAACTGAACAATGACGGCAAAACTGCAGCAGGAACACCGGTTCATGTGCAGTTCTTAGGTAACAATCCGACCATGCTCGCGGCAAATGCTGTACGCGCAGTAGAACTTGGTGCACCTGCGATTGATATGAACTTTGGTTGTCCTGCAAAAACCGTCAATCGCCACCGTGGTGGTTCAGTTCTGCTAGATGAACCAGAAGTGGTGTATGAGTTAGTCAAAGCTGTGCGTGATGCTGTTCCGAGTCATATTCCTGTATCAGCAAAAATGCGTTTGGGTTATATGGACCGTAACTTCACTATGGAAAATGCGCATGCCATCGAAGATGCCGGAGCTGCATGGGTTACAGTCCATGCGCGGACTAAAGCCGATGGTTATACCCCGCCTGCCTTTTGGGATCAGTTGCAACCCATTCGTGAAGCATTGAAAATCAATGTGATTGCCAACGGTGAAATTTGGAACAATGCCGATGCCAAACAGTGCCAACTCGAATCCGGTTGTGAAGACCTAATGATTGGTCGTGCTGCGGTGACCACTCCTGACATTACACAGTGTATCCGTCGTAATACCGATGAACCGCTGATTACATGGCATGAACTACTTGGATTACAAATTCGTTTCTTAAATGGCTCGTATAAAAAAGAAATGAATATGGTCGGTCGTTATAAACAATGGCTCGGTATGATGTCGAAACATTACCCAGAAGCCAAAGTCCTTTGGGATGAAGTAAAACGCGTCAAACCACTCGATGAAATCGTGGAAAAACTCAAAGCCGGTATGTAAGTTTTAAAACACATATCTCAGCGTAGCCGCAAAGCCTTTGAACACGCCTACAGTGTTCAAAGGCTTTGTTGTTTGGCAAACTCTAAAATTGCATCGATCTCATCTGCCAAAAACTCTTTTGGGTGTTCCGAAGTCGGGTTCATCACCAAGCTTGCGCCTTTGGTAATCGCAAATAATTTTTCCGCACTGATCATGACAAACTCTGCATCTGCGCCAACATCCTGTTGAAGCATCGCAAGACTCAGAAAGAACGGAATGGCTTGCTCGCCCTGCTCCGTTTCCATCAATTGAAAATGTAAATGCTGCTCAGCATCACGCTCACCCAAACAATATACTTGGCTAGCTAAAAGTTGCTGATAAAAGTCTTGGTATTGCTCAGGATGATCTAAAGTCGATTCATAAAGGTGTTGAAGCGTGTCGTTCATTGTTATTGTCCGTCTATTTTTATCAGTCAGATACTGTTCACAATCCACAGCATACAGGAAGTTTATGAATTATGCCGTTGATTTAAATCCTCAATGTGCTGTCGATTTGTTTTCCACGATTTTTCTAAAATTTCTTTTTCTAAACGCAACTGTATTCGTTTAAGTTTCATTTCAGAGACCACGGGTTGCTGAAAGGTTTGAACATAGTCCACCCAAGCTGTACCCCGAAATACATTCGACGGCATCTCTGTTTTAAACACTGCTTCAGGCATAAAAACAATCACAGAATGCATATTGTCTTTATCCACAATATCGCTCAACACCTGTTCTAACACTTTCATATGTTTATAATTTTGGTGAATCGGATTTTGAAATTTAAAACTTTTTTTATAAATCTTTTGCGTCCATTGTTTTTGTCTTTCGCTCCCAAAAATCCAGCCCTTATAGTTTTTAGTTTCAATCACAAACACACCAAAAGGTTTAAAAGAAGATGATCAATTTGAGTGGTAGCTCCCTCGCCATCTGGTAAGGTCAAATCATTTAACAATATATAATGGTCTTTCAAATAAAGTTTGACATGAACGGCGACAGCAAACTCCCCCATTTTCCCCTTTAAATATGGTTTAAATGCTTTGATTGCCCCCACAATCAGTAACAATGGAATTAGCCACCAAAACGTCGAAATGAGGGGTGCAAAAATTTGAGAAATATTCACTAATTTGATTCATTATTTTAAATAAGTATATTTTCTATTTTATTGTAATTTCTCAATTTTTAACAATATTTCTTTATTTTCTAGACCGCCCGCAAAACCCACTAATTTTCCATTTGCCCCCACAACACGATGACAGGGTGCAATAATTGAAATTGGATTTTTACCATTGGCTGCACCGACAGCACGTACGGCTTTGACATTGCCGATCTGCTCTGCAATTTGTTTATAACTGCGAGTTTCTCCAAAAGGAATTGTCAGTAAAGCTTGCCAAACTTGTTGCTGAAATTCGGTACCTTCAAAGTCTAGCGGCAAGTCAAATTGCTGTCTTTTACCTGCAAAATATTCATTTAATTGCTGTGCAGTTTTGAGCAAAATCGGGTGTTGCCGATCTTCAACCAAAGCCGCCAATCGCACACGATTAGGGTTTTCATTTTCCCAAAGGACAGCCACCAATGCGGTTTCATGTGCAACAAGTTTTAATTGTCCAACGGGTGAATCTAAAAACTGATAAGAAAGTTGCATGACATACTCCAAGCTCAAAATCGCAGCACTTCATTATTCAGGAGGACGATAATTTCATCAAGACCAGTCCTGAAATAATCAGGACCGCAGCTAGCATGCGCATGGCATTGGCAGGCTCACCCAATACAACGATGCCGAGGATAAATGAACCCACTGCACCAATCCCTGTCCACACCGTATAGGCTGTACCCAACGGTAAGGATTTCATTGCATAAGACAATAAAGCGAAACTTGCGATCATGAAAACGATGGTCAAAATACTTGGCGTCAGTTTGCTAAAGCCTTCAGAGACTTTCATACAATACGCCCAAACCACCTCAAGCAATCCCGCTACAATTAATAAAACCCAAGCCATATTTTTACCCATAAAAAAAGCACAGAGGTCAATGACCGCTGTGCTTTAAAACATATTAACTTGAAGATAATTTCATCAAGATTAGACCAGAAATGATCAGTACTGTGGCTAACATCCGCATAGCAGTTGCAGGCTCACCGAGTATAAAAATCCCCACGAGGAATGAGCCAATCGCACCGATTCCTGTCCAAATGGTATAAGCCGTTCCTAGAGGCAATGTTTTCATGGCATACGCCAATAAACCAAAGCTCAGGATCATAAAAAATAAAGTGACTAAACTTGGGCCAAGTTTTGTAAAGCCTTCTGAGAGCTTCATCGAATAGGCCCAAACGATTTCAAAAATACCAGCGAATACCAGAACAACCCAGGCCATGATGCCTTCCTCCATATTAGTAGAGTCAGGTCGTCCTGACGATTTTTCTTACTGGCTTTGAACAAAGATGTAAGGGAGGTCGTTCCTCCGAATATTGTCTCAGTATAGCAAATATGCTGACTTTTAGTGCAGTCTTTACATTTTTTGACCAAATTCAGGGCGTTATTCAGTTGAGTAAAACTCTATAGCCAAATCCTAAAAACTATAGAACAATAGAGATATGGGATATTCAAAAGATTTTAAAGATAAAGTCATAGAAATTATGATTCGAGATGAAATGTCTGTGCGAAAAGCAGCACAGCATTTTAAC